>JBFYOJ010000228.1:0-3474 GCA_041303885.1 Acidimicrobiia bacterium
AGGTAAGAGGCTGGCCGTCGTCGTCATAGACCACGGCCTCCAGCAGCGCCGCGCCGATCCCTTGCATTACGGACCCGTCCAACTGGCCCTCGACCACCATCGGGTTCAGGACGTTGCCGCAGTCGTCGACGGCGACGAGACGGAGGAGGTTGACCTCGCCGGTCTCGACGTCGACTTCGACAACGGCAACGTATGCCCCGTAGGGAAAGGTCTGCGCCATCGGATCGAACATCTCCTCGGCCGCCAGTGTGATCCCAAGGCTCGATGCAGCAGCGGCAACCGCCGCCAGGGGGACATCCGAGCCCGGCGATCCGACGACCCTGAAGTGGCCCTCGACCAGCTCCAGGTCGGCCTCGGAGGCTTCGAGCATGTCGGACGCGATCCGTCTGGCCATCTCACGCACCTTGACCGCCGTACGAAAGACCGCAGAGCCGCCGAGTTGGGCCGACCTGCTCCCGAAGCTCCCAACACTGGCGGCGACCTCCTTGGTGTCACCGGCGTGGAACTCGATGGCGGCGAGCGGCACAGTGAACACGTCGGAGGCAATCTGGGACCAGACCGTCCGGTGCCCTTGGCCGGCAGCGGTCGAGCCGGTGCGAACGACGATGGATCCATCCTCCCTCAGCTCGACTTTGCCGTATTCCCCCGTGCCCAAGGCCCCCCCGGCCCGCTCTATGAAGGATCCGATGCCAATTCCGAGGGGCATGGCTCCGGCTGCCCTCCTTCTGTCCTGCTCGGCACGCCAATGGTCGATATCGACGGCGTCGAGTGCGAGGTCGAGAGCTGCGCGGTAGTCACCCGAGTCATAGATCGCTCCGGTCGATGAGGTGAACGGCAGCGCCGACGAAGGTATGTAGTTCTTGCGCCGCACCTCCTCCGGGCTCAGTCCAACCACAAGGGCGAAGGCATCCACCGCCCTCTCGATCGCGATCGCCGCTTCGGGCCGGCCGGCTCCGCGATAAGGCCCGGTCGGGGCACGATTGGTCACCGCCATCCGCACGTGACACGTGTGATGCTCGATGTCGTACTGGCCCTGAGAGACGTACTGGGTGAAGAGCGGGACCCTCGATCCGGTGCTGGGGTATGCGCCGACATCAGCGATTATCTCGATGTGAGCGCTCCGGATCCGCCCGTCGGCATCCCCACCGACCCGCGCTCTCACCAGCTGGCCCCGCCCGTGGGTCCCTGAGAGGAGTTGCTCCCGCCGGGTCTGGATCCACGCAGCCGAGCGATCGAGCCTGTGGGCGATTGCCGCCACGACCGCGTACTCGGGATAGAACTGGCCCTTGGTCCCGAATGCACCCCCCACGTCCGGTATTCGGACCCGAATGGTTCCGGGAAGGAGCCCCAGCGTTGCGCCGAGTTGGGCCGACAGACGTGAAGGAGCTTGGTGCCCGCACCAGATTTCCAAGTCGTCGCCGGTTGGTGTGGCCAGGATGGCGAGAGGCTCGATGGTGACCGGTGACAGACGAGGTATGGCGACCTCGATCTGTGCCTCGTGGGCGGGATCAGCCGCGGGCCCCCCGTCGCCGACGGTGCCGTCGTGGACCAGGTTGGTCCCTGCTTCGGGAAAGAGGAGGATCTCGTCCTCGAGTGCAGATCGGACGTCGCCGACCACGGGAAGGGGCTCGATGTCGACCCAGATCCGCTCGGCGGCGTCGGTTGCCTGGGCGGCGGTGCGGGCCACGATCACGACGATGGGCTCGCCCACATAGCGCACCCGACCCTCGGCCAACGGCGGCTGACCCATACCGGCTGCTTCCGGAGAGCCCGGGCCCGACGAGGAGGGCAGTACGGGAAGGCCGAGGGTGTCTGCCCGGTGCACCGCCACCACCCCCTTCGAGCCGAGGGCGTCGTCGAGCGAGGGAGGCTCGAAGCTGCCATGCGCCACCGGGCTACGCACGAAGACGCAGTGGAGCGTGTCCTCGTCGATCAGGTCTGCCACGTACCGTCCCGTCCCGGTGACCAGTGGCCCATCCTCGAGCCTGCGAACCGGGGCGCCGATGCCGGTGGCCGGTTGGTGAAGAGACCTATTCACGATCCCGGATTGTCGCGCGTGGCCTCAACTCTCCACTATCACCGTGCGGTGCATTCCGGCTTCGTAGTGGTCGACGAGGTTCCCCTCGTCGTCCTGAGCGACGATCCTGCAGCTGAACACATAGGTGCCTGGGTCGAGGTCGACTGCGAGGGTGGCTTCGAGACCGGGCTCGACCAACCCGGTGGCTCCCATCACTTGACCCTCTTCGTCGGTCACCACGAGTGTGTGGGAGTACTCCCCGACATTGGTGACCTGGATCGTCGATGCTCCCGAGCCCGTGAGGCGGCCTGGGCCGTCAACTGTTCCTTCGCTGAGGACGAAATCGGCTTCGGACGCCGCCGCCGAGGAGCAAGCGGTCACCAAGAGCAGCGCTAGGGCCAACAGTCTGCCTTTCATGCCGGGGCCTCCACCGCCTGACGTACGTGCACCGCAGGGAGTGAGATCTGGAAGGTCGAGCCGGCGGGAGAGGTCTGCACCGAAAGGGAGCCTCCGATGGCCTCGATGATCATCCGGGCCAGATAGAGCCCGAGTCCCGTGCCGGAGCTGAAGCTCGATTTCTCGAACTTCTCGAAGATCCTGGGGAGAAAACGGCGGTCGATGCCGGGGCCGTCGTCGCTCACCGTGATGAACACCGACTCCCGAGGGCGGGCACCCACCTCCAATTGGGAGACGATCTGACTCTGCGTCGAGCAGCCAACCGACACCGACGTGGCACCGTGGGTGAGTGCGTTGTCCACGAGCGAGGCGACGACGAGGCTGAGCGCTTTGACGTCGGTCTTCACCATCACGTCGGGATGAGGCAAGTGGTGGGCGACCCGGATGCTTGCAGCGTGGGCTGTCGACATGGCCGCGCACACATCGTCCAGTGAGACGTCGGCCAGTTCATAGGAAAGGCCACGGTTCTCGATTCGCGCCACGGCGAGGATCTGGTCGATGATCTCCTGCAGCCTCGCCCCATCGGCCACCATCGCGTCCAGCACCACTCTCCGGTCGGAGTCGGACAGAGCGACGGATCGGAGCAACTCCGCCCCGGTCACCACGCTGGTCAGCGGTGTCCTCAACTCGTGATTGATCATCAGCACGAACTCGGAGCGAATCCGGATCTTCTCTTCCGCCAAAACCAGGGCATCCTCTGCCTGGCGACGGGCGCGGTCCAGTTCCGCGTTGGCCGTCTCCAGTTCCCGGGAATGTGCCCTCAGGAACTGGGCCTCGAGCTCGACCTCCCGGTAGCGGCGGGCTGCCCGGGAATGTCCGAACAGGATCACGCCCCCGAAGACGCCGAACAGAGTCGCCAACCCGAGGAGCTGGACCGCATGGGGCTGGATTTCCCCGGGCTGGGTCCTCCTCGCCAGCAGCTTGGAGACGTCGTAGTGGAGCATGATCGAGCCGATGCCGTCCGCTCTAGGCGACACGACCTGATAGAGCACACTCCCAGC
>JBFYOJ010000229.1:0-13384 GCA_041303885.1 Acidimicrobiia bacterium
CGTCGAAAGGACCTGACATGGCGTTGGACAGCACCGGTCGCACCCATTGGGAAGGTGATCTCGTGAATGGTTCCGGGACCACCTCTCTGGACAGCGGGGCCGCCACCCCGATGAAGGTGACCTGGAAAGCCCGAAGCGAGGAGCACGGGGGATTGACCAGCCCCGAAGAGCTGATCGCGGCTGCCCACGCCTCCTGCTATTCGATGGCCTTCTCGTCCCGGTTGGGAAAGGCGGGGGCATCTTCGATTTCCCTCGACACCGAGGCAACGGCGACCTTCGTTCCCGGTGAGGGGATCACCGCGATCGCGCTAACGGTGCGAGGCAGCGCCGAGGGGGTGAGTTCAGAGGAGTTCGCCGAGCTGGCCGCAGATGCCAAGGAGAACTGCCCGGTCTCTCAGGCGTTGAAGGGCAATGTCCCGATCAGCCTGGAGGCGACGTTGGTCTGAGAAACGGAACGGAGCCGGCGGCAACGCCGCCGGCTCCGCTCCCTGGGAGGATGCCTGCGGAGTCATACCCGGGCGCGCCGGGATTCAAACTCGCGGCGCCCATACCCGATATCAGCGGGTCCTCTGAAACGTCACCAGCGGGACGTAGAACCAGGACCAGGCAATGACCGCGGCAACCGCCACGGTTGCCGCGATCGCATAGTCGTCCCGGAGTACCAGCGTCGAGATCAGGAAGACGGCTGCCGCCAATGAGATGGCGAAGATGATCGTCCCTGCGTTGGTGAGGAAGATCGTCATCCCGAGATGTTTCCGAGACCTTCGTTGGACGCCTGTGATCGGCGCACGAAGCCGCTGGTGCGCGGCGGGAGCGATCAACAAGACCGATGCCATCGCCGACCCGAAGAAGGCCACGTAGTAGGCAATTCGCTCCACGTCACGGATCTGGGCGAAGGCCGATTGGAGGGGAAGAGTCAGCAGAAAGGCGAACAGGACCTGAACCCCCGGAAGCGTGGTCCGGAGGCCTTCGAGGATCGCCCGGAAATGATCGTCGACCTCGCTGTTCTCGTTCTCGGTCATTGGGCATCCTCCCGGATCTGGCCACCTACTCGGCCATTCGGCGCTGACTCTGCCAGAACCAGGGAAGCGAATCCACAGCGAATCGGAGGTTTCCTCCGGGACCCGGTCCGATGCCCGGTTCGTCCGCCGGAAAATGCAGGAGGAATCAGGGCTCCGTGATCTGGGTTTTGTCGTTTGAAACACCGCAAAGCCGGGGAAAGACCGGGGGAAATCAGCACGACGAAGACACCCAGCATGCCAGCCACGGGAACCAGTCCCACGGATCTCATCATTCCTGCCCGGCCCGATGCCGGCTCGATCGCGCGTCGCGCCATCGAAGTGTGGATGTGCGGCCATCCGCGTCTCGACGATGCGTTGCTTGCGATGACCGAGCTCGTGAACAACGCCGTCCTCCACGGCGGTCTCCACGAGGGCGAGGATCTCACAGTCTCGATGAGGCCCGAGGGCACCGGCATCCGCCTGACCGTCCGCCATATGGGGACGCCATTCGACATCGGAGAGCTCCCTACGCCCTCGCGTGAGCCGGCGGCGAGCCGGGGACTCGCCATAGTCGAGCAGATTGCCGACCGCTGGGGTGTTGAGTCGGGCGGGGGCGAGGTGACAGCCTGGTTCGAGGTCGGGCCTCGCATGCCAGAACTCAACAGGGGATAATCTGCTCCCTGATGGCTCTGGTGAAGGAGAAGGCTTGATGGGGCTCGGTCCACAACTCATGCTGGATACGACCCGCATCGGGCCTCACGATGTGATCGTGGCGAAAGGTGAGATCGACCTCGCCTCGGCTCAACGCGTGGAATCGGCCATCGAGGCTTTCTCGGGTCAGGAGGTCGTCCTCGATCTCAGGGGCGTCGACTTCATGGACTCTGCCGGGCTCAAGGTGCTGCTCAACCAACGCCTGCGTTTGGATGAGTCTGGCGGGGCCCTGAAACTGGTCGTCGGAGAGGGCGCGGTGTTGCGCCTCCTCGAGCTGGCCAGCGTCAGCGACGCGTTTTCGATCAGCAGCACGATCGACGAGTGAACCTCGACTCTCAGCTTTCGCCGACCCTGGTAGCGGAAGTCCAGTTGCCCGAGGGCCCGCGGGCGCCTTATGTCGCGCGCCGAATCTTGGGAGCTCTGATCAGCGACACGCCATCGAGCAGGGCGGTCGACGCCGGCCTTCTCGTGAGCGAGGTGGTCACGCTGATGTACGACGACACGGCTCGGCTGACCGTCCGTCTCGAGGAATCGGGGCGGAGGGTTCGGGTCAGCACCGGCACCACCGGTGCGCCCCCGGCTGCACCCGACGAGATCGTGAGCACACTGCTCGATCGTCTATCGGACGGGTGGGGCCGGGACGAGAGCGGGATCTGGTTCGAGCTCGAGATCGTGCGTCGACATGCCCTCTCCCACCTCCCAGACGAAGAGCTCCTGGCCCTCGCCCCGACCGACCGGGAGGCTCGAGACGAGATCTTTTTCAGGTACGCCGGTTGGGCGTCCTCGGTTGCGAACCGTTATCGGAGAAGCGGCTCCCACTTCGATGATGTCGGCCAGGCGGCATCGATCGGGCTGGTGAACGCGATCGATCGGTTCGACCCCGAGTTCGGTGTCAAGTTCACCACGTTTGCCCGCAAGACGATCGTCGGCACGCTGAAGCGGTACCTGAGGGACTCCACCTGGTCGGTCCGGGTCCCTCGTGCGCTCAGCGACACGGCGGTGGAGGTCAATCGGGCACGGGCGGAGCTGGAGCAGAGGTTGGGACGCGCGCCTGACGCGTCCGAGCTCGCCGAAGAGCTGGGCCGGTCCCCCGAGGAGGTCGAGGTGGCGCAGCAGGCTGCTCTCGCCTACAGGGCGAAGTCTGTGGACGCCCCGGCTTCGGAAGAGGACGAGACGAATCTGCTCGGCGTCCTGGGCGGTGATGACGAGCAGTTCGATCTGGCCGATATCTGGTACTCCCTCGAGCCGCTCATCTCCGATCTCGGGCCGGAGGAGCAGGAAGTGCTGTTCCTCCGTTTCTTCGAGGACATGACCCAATCCGACATCGCCGAAGTGGTCGGGGTCTCTCAGATGCAAGTGTCGAGACTGATCTCGAGGGCTTTGGACCGTCTTCATACTCGGCTCACCGCGGAGTGAGGGCTGGACGGTCGAAACGGGTTGGACGACCCTGTTCCTCTTATCGTCGGGTCATGCCCAGTGACTGTGCCCCGGCCCGCGCCAGGTGATCAGCAACGCGGCCATGTCATCGGTGGCCTGTTCGGGGCCTAGCCCGAAGAGGCAATCGAGCACCGCTTCCGCCGACAGGTCTGTCTCGGTCAGAGCCTTTGCAATCTCGTCCAGGGCGACGTCGATGTCCCGGTCGATGCCCTCGACCAGGCCGTCGGTGATCAGTATCAAGAGGTCACCCGGACGTAATCGGGTCATCTCCTGGCCACGGGCCATCTCGATCCCGGAGCCCACCGGCGGGCCGCCAGCCTCCTCCTCGACACGAACGCTGCCGGCGGCCGACCGAATGAGAAGGGGGATGTGACCGGCCCTCGTGTACACGAAGTCGCCTGTCGCAGGGTTGAGCAGGCCGTAGGTCAGCGTGGCAAGGATCCCCGAATCTGCCACGGTGCGGCTCAGCAGGTCCATCTGGGCGGCCGGGGCCAGGGTCCTCGCGGTCGACTGCCCCCGGAGGAGATTCCGAAGCTGGGCCATTTGCGCGGTTGCCTCGGATCCATGACCGGCGACATCGCCGATGACCACAGCCAGCGCGTCTCCAACCTGATAGACGTCGTACCAATCGCCGCCGGACATGGTCCGGATCGATGCAGGCACATAGCGTGCTGCGATGTCGATGTTCTCCGAGTCGGGGAACGAGGTCGGTACGAACCACTCCCGGAGGCCGTCGGTGAGCAGGCCGTACTCGGCCAGTGCCTCGCCGCGCTCCTTGGTTGCGTTGACCGCGCTGGTGGCGACCAGGATCGTGAGGATGAACAGGGCTCCGAGGAGTATCGAGCGGGACCACAGGCTTCGCTGGGCCCGATCGAGGTTCTCCTGGGCCAGTGCGATCTCGTCCACGTTGACCAACGGGATGAGCTCTGAGATCTGCTCGATGCGCGATGTCGTCACCCCGAACCACGTTTCGGGGGTGACATCGAAGTCCCCATCACCGTTGACGATTCCTGCCATGAGGTGTTCCACCTCGCTGGCTCCCGACCCGCTCATGATCTCCCCGACCGCCTCCTGCTCCCCTCCCTCGGCGAGTGATCGGGCCTCGAAAAGGCTCTGGCTGGCATTGCTGGTGACTACGTCGAGCTGGAGCAGGAGTTCCTCGGAGAGCGGTCGAGGTGAGGCGAGAGCATCCAGGATGAGGTACCGCTGAACTTGAAGGGCTTCGGAAGCAGTGAGCAGGGCACCGATCATGCCTCGGTCGCCCGCCGTGGCGGGATCGTCGACCTGCTTGAGAAGTTCACCGGTCGCCGAGACCGACAATCCCACCAACTCTGTGTACAGGGCGAAGGTGGACTCACCGCCGGGTGTCACGGTTGCCGTCCGGACTTCCCCCAGGGTCACCTCGGATGCCAGGACGTCGCTTATCGGTGGTGTGGCCGACTGCGGCACCTGGGTTCTGTTCTGTGACCATGTGACCCGTAGATCCTGAAGGGCAGCGTCGGTGCGATCGACCGCCTCCCCATAGGCGGAGAGATTCTCTGCCAGAGGCGCGATCGTGACCATCGAGCCGAGGGCGCGCTCCTCCTGGAGTGCTGCGGTGGTGGCGATCGCGTCCTCCGTGACCGCGGCCACGGACACGGCCATCCTGGCCGTGGAGAAGGACTCCTGCGCTCCCTGCACCGAGAAGATCAGCACGGCGAGAACGCCGAACACGATCAGAGCTGCGAGTGCAGTCGCGACTACCACGGAGCTGAGCCGGTCCCGGATCGAGGTCGACAGCCTCTCCCATCGATTGGTCATGGCTCCGTGTCCTCTCGGGCATCGCAATGGCGAGCAGGGAACAGGAAAGTTGGGGGCAAGCGCCCGATGCTAGTGGTGGTCCCCAACCACCGGGCGTGGGCACGGTATCACCGGGGCCACAGACCTCTCTTCCGCTGCGGAGGTGAAGAGATGACATTTCACATAGACCCAGACGAAGGTACAGAAGCCGCTGCCGAGCTGCCCGACGAGCAATTCCAGGTCCTGCTCCGGATCGTCGTGTGGGAGCTGGCGATGCGAACCAGCCCGGAGGACTTCGACTCCCACCTCGGCGAGCTGGCCCGGATCCGGGCCACCATCGAGGATGACATCGCTTCTTCCCGGAAGGCGCGCGATCAAAAGAGGTTTGTGGCCTCTGTGTTGAACGACATCGAATCGCTCCCTTCGACCCGGCCCGTGTCGTCCGACCTCACGACCGGGCTCTACCTGTGACCGGTCGATCCTGCACGAGAAGACCCGGTCAGTAGATCCGTCCTGGAGCCCTATAGCGAGCCGAGAAACCGCCGATAAACAGATCGTGGCCTTCTCCGCAGGGAGCATCAGGGCGATCGCCACCAGCCGCAGAGCGGTGGTGATCGGCGGATTCTCCATGTTCGGGTTTGTGGTGCTCGGCACGCTCCTGTCGGGCCTCTTCGGCGCGGCCCGCGGCGTCCAACTCCTGGTCACGCTCTTCGTCCCCGCCGCGGCCATGGTCGTCTTCTGGCTCCTGGCCCGAGACCGGGTCCTCGCCCGGGAAGCCGAATACCGGATGGCGATCGAACTGGAGACCGTGACGAACCGGGCTTCGAGCGAGTTTCTCGCCGGTGTGTCTCACGAGCTCGTTCCCCACCCCGAGCGATGCAGTCTCCGGGCCGAGGCGCTTGCCGTCGCAGTGGACTACCGCAACATCCGTCCCGACTTGAAGGTGGCCGTCCCGGACGTGATCGTCTTCACCGACCCGCATCTTCTCCGCCAAATCCTTCACGCGCTGGTCGGCAACGCGGTGCGACATGGTGGGGATCGGGTGGCGATCTGGGCCACGGCCGACGGAGGGGTGATGAAGTTGATGGTGTCCGATGACGGGGCGGGGCTCTCACCCGAGATCGGCGACCGCGTCCTCGATCGTTACGTCGACCTGGCAGGACAGGGCTGGGCGTCCCGGCGGGTGGGCAGTGGCCTGTCACTGGCCCGCACCCTGAGCGAGCTGATCGGTGCCCAGATCAGCTACAAGCGCGACCCGAACTGGACGCACTTCTCGATCGGGCTTCCCGTCGAAGTCGAGCACCCGCGACCGACCAGGCAGCGTGTTCGCGTCGAAGCCGGGGTGCATTGAGAAATGCGCGGCGGTACGGCGGCACGGGGCGCGATCATCGCCCTGACGCTGTTGTTGTTCGCGCCGATCGCCAGAGCGTCTGAGCAAGAGACCTTCTATCTGGGAACAGACGGATTCCCCCACGCCTCGTTGGTGGCCAATCCACTCGGCGGCGAGTTGCCCAATTTCGATCGTGGCCGTGACGTCGAACCGGGTCTCTTTCTGGAGAGATCCGCTGCCGGTCTGGCCGAGACCGAGGACACCAAGTACCAGCACTGGCAGGTGGAGGCGAGCGGTCGTCATCTCGCCGGGTATCCCGCTGTCGTCCTTTGGAGTGCCCCGGCCAGGTTCGATGCCGCGAAGAGCGCCGCATTCTCCGTGTATCTGCTCGACTGCAATCGGGCGGGCGCCGATTGCACCACGCTGGGGACTGCCGAAGGACGCGTCCCCAGAGGCGCAGGGGACACCTGGGTCGAGTCGTGGCTCACCTTCGAATCGCTCGATCATCGCTTCGCCGACGGTCGTTATCTCGGGGTGCGGGTGGTGGTGCCCGGGTCATCGGAGTCGGATCTCATGCTGGCGTACGGCTTTCCCCAGCAGAGGAGCAGGCTCACCATCTTCTCCCAGCCGCCAGTGGTCCCCGAGCCGGCAGTTGCCGAGGCACCGGTCACGTCGTCGACCGGCGTCCTCAAGGAGAAACTGCACCGCAATCCGAGCATGTTCGGCCTGCCGACACAGGAGGTCGAGGAAGTCGAGCCACCCTGGGCCTGGGCGACGACCCTGGTGGTCTCCACCGTGCTCCTGGTCGGATTGGGGGCGCTCCTGCTGACCCAGTTGACCAAGCCTGGCAAACACGAGGCGCGGTCGGTCATCGTCCTGCCCGATGCCCCCTCAGAGGATCGGACCCCGGTGTCGGTCCGCTGAGCAGGCCTCGATTGGTGCGTGCGCAGACTGCTGCCCTGGCCGACGATGAGGATGGCACGATCCTCGAAGCCGAGCTGGCCCGCGAGCCCTGGACCGGAGTGGTCTGAGCTTCAGGTCGGGCCCCGGTGCCGGGGCCCGACCCGGATCCCGATCAGCGGCTCACTGACAGCGCCAGCGTGATCCGCTTCGGCCGAAGTAGGGCCTGGCCGTGTCCGTCGCTTTGTTGCCGCTGCGGTCGGTCCCGGTCACGGTCAGGAGGAAGCTGTCGTCCTGGATGTGGAGGGTATGGCCCCGCTTTGCCGACCAGGGGTTGCGCGACGAGCGAATCAGGAGCACCTTCTGCCCATCCCGAACCGGGATCCCGTTCAGATCGGCGACACACACCGGACGACGGTCGATCTTGTCCCGGCAGGAGAAGTCGACCCGGAACCAGCCTCGGTTGTGATGACCGGAGATCCGGTCCAGCTCTGCGCTCACCTTGGGAGGTTTCCGGTCGGTGCCCTCACCTGGCGGGGGCGCCGGAGAGCGCGGGGGAGCAGTGGTGGTCGTGCTCGGAAGTGTGGTGGTGGTCGTGGTCGGAGCGGTTGTGGTCGTGCTCGGAAGTGTGGTGGTGGTCGTGGTCGGAGCGGTCGTGGTCGTGGTGCTCGTCGAGGTCGACGTCGAGGTCGACGTCGAGCTGCACCCGTTGGCGATACCCACGCTGGGGGCGAACTGGTCGAACGTGTCGGTGTTGCGGAGACCACCGCTCCCGTCGGGGCAGCGCTGAATCGAGTGGCCTGCGATGTCGCCCTCCCCGTTCTCGTCGACCTGTGGCTGACCCGGGTTGAGCAGGATCATCAGCCCGTCGTCCTCGGTCCCCGGTGGGCCGTAGACCACTGCGTCGAGCAGCCCGTTGGTGGTGAGAGCCGTATTGCCCCGATAAGAGGTTCCGTTCCCCTCGAACAGGGCCACGGCGTAGTTGCCATCCTTGATGATCACGTCGTGGTCGAGGTCACAGTTGGCGGCGAAGGTGGCAGCATCGACCGCCGCACAGATCACCGCGTACCCGCTGGCGTCCGTGGTCACCCCGTCGAGGTCGATCGACCCGTAGCTGATATCGAACACCCCACTTCCGTCATAGAACGCCAGTGCGAGGCCATCGAGGGGGGTGTTACCCAACCCGCCGTCGTACAACTCGACGAACTCGCCGACTTCGGGGTCTCCGGTGTCGGAGTCGATCTCGTTGATCACGACGGTGGCGGCTGCTGCCGGGAATGCACCCAAAGGGATCAAGGCTGCGAGCAGGCTGATCACTGTCAGCATGCCCAATCGCGAGCGGGTCCGAGTCACGTCCTCTCCTTCGTACGGTCCCCTTCCCGCCCGCTGCCTTCGACAGCCGGATCTGCCTTTGTCGGCACCGATCATCGTATTTCGCGATCTGGGAACTACTAGAGGGTTTCTCGGCGACGAGGAGAGAGACGCATCGGGCTAGCGACGGTCGATGCGAGAGTCGAGCCACCAGCCCAGAGCCGCACCGAGCGCCGTGGCCAGCGGGACCACGGTGAAAAGGAATCCCTGAAGCTCCCGGAGCCAGTCGCGTCTCGCTTCGAGGATCGGATTGAGCCATTGGTAAAGGAGGAGGGCCGCGGCAAACCCGACGACGGCGCCGATCAGCCCGAGCAGGACGGCACGGGGCGAGAGTCGGTTGGGTTGTGGATTCCTGGATTCTGGGCTCATGCTCCCATCGATCAGACTGCTGTCCGCTCCTCCGCAGCACCAGAGGCGATGTACCCGATTTCGAGCGCCGGTGCAACTGTCAGAGGAACCGTGAGGTCGTATCGTTCCTGCACCATGCTGCTGAGTCATGGTGCCCTGGTAGCGATCGAAGCGGGTCCGGTCGAAGCTGTGGTTCGGAAGTGGTCCCAGCCTCGGGTCAGGCGCGGCTCCACGATGCGAACCGCGAGAAGCAGCCTTTCAGGCTCGACGTGTGCAAGCTGAAAGAGTTGTGGTTGACCGAAAGTCTCGAAGTCGGCTTCAGGTTGTCGTCGCGAGGTTGGGCGGTCATCGACCGGAACTCGGCCGGCTAGGGCTTGTCGCCGCGACCCGGGGCGGTCTCCGAAGGGGAGCCATCGGGTGGCCCGTTCCCGTTGCCGTTGTTCCCATTCCCGTTCCCGTTCCCGTTGCCCGTCCCGTTGTTCCCGCTCCCGTTGCCGTTGTTGCCGTTCCCGTTGCCTCTGTCGTCGGTGGTGGATGTCGTTGTCGCATCATCCGTGGTCTGACCGCCCTCTTCGTTGACGGCGATCAGACGCGCCAGGGCGGCGACCCGTTGGCCGAATTCCCGGCCATCCTCCCCCACGTCCTTCTGCACGTTTTCGCGGATGTACCTGAGGAGGGCCTCGACGTCCTCGTCGACATTTCCGGTCGCCGCTTCGGTTTCGACTTCCGGCAATCTGGAGACTGCGGCCTCTATCGCGCTGCGGGCCTCGGCGAGATCGGAGACATCTTCGCCGTCCTCTTGGGCTTCATCGAATGCCTCGGTGACGTGTCCAAGCGCCTCTTGTGCCCGTCCTTGGGCAACCAGTTGGTTCGCCTCCTCGATCCGCTCTTCGACCCGGCCGGCACCGATTCCTGCGTTCTCCAACGCCCGATCGAGCCCGTAAAGAGCGTCGCCTGGGGCGGCCCCGTCCGCGGCCACCGCCATGCCTGTCATACCGAAGAAGAGGAGCAAGGCAGCCAGGGCACCGACGAGTCTCGGAGTCAGAGTGGTTCGTCGCCTCTCGACGAAAAACTGGGACCCGCGAGTGCCGTCCGAGGGCTCGAGCCAGGCACGTGCGATGGAGGCAGCCTCGCTGGCCAGCCCTTCCACCGACGACTCGGGGGGGAGCCAAGCTCCGTAGGAGCGGAGCATCGAAAGGGAGGGGACGAGCGCCATCAGCTCCGAGTCCTCGGGATCGGAGCCGGAGAGCAATCGCTCGATGTCCGAGTCGGTGATGGACCACCTGATCATCTCGCCCTTGTTATCGCTTGGGAATCTCATCGGGATACGCCTTCGAGGTCGACATGGTTGCGCAATGCGATGAGTGCTCTGCGCTGGATGGCCTTGACCGCCCCCACCCGCTTCCCCACGACGTTGGCGGTCTCCTCGAGTGTCAGGTTGGCGATGATCCGAAGCGAGAGGACGTCGCGCTGGTCGTCGGTCAGTCGGCGAAAAGCGTCCCTGAGCTCGGCGGTGACCAGGTGGCCAATGGCCTCGTGCTCCACGTCTCCGCCGAGCACCCCGGGCCCATCGTCAGGCATCGATACCGTTGTGGGGCGCCGGGCCTGAGACCGGCGGAGATCTATCAGCCGTCGGTGGGCAATCACGAACACCCACGACCTGAAGGCGGCCTCGTCGCCTTCGAAGCTGTGGACGTTGCGAGCGACCTGGAGAAACGTCTCGGCGGCAAGATCCTCGGGTTCGCGTGCGCCTCGAGCTGCCAGGTAGCCGGTCACCGGCCCGGCCAGGTCTCGATACAACGACGCCCAGGCCCACTCGGCGCCCTGCTTGGCGGCATCGAGGACGCCTTCAAAGGCCTGACCTAATCGGTATTCCCGTTTCGGTGACAACATCTGACTCTCGATACCTTCCCGCTCACCTGTTGGGTCTTACCCCTTCGGGCTGCCTCGAACCTCATCTGGAATATCGGCGTCAGCCTCGCCGACTGAGCGACTAATGCCGGATATGGGAGATTCTCCGTAACCATTCAGTGCCGATCGGCGATAACAGGCAAGTGAAGCTGCTGCGTGCCGGATTTGCACACCGACGGAGGTCTCGGGGTGGTGGTGACGAGCGGGGGGCATCACTGGTTGAGTTCGCCCTGCTCGCCCCCCTGCTGCTCTTGTTGCTCTTGGGGATGATCGAGTTCGGGTGGTTGTTCGCCCAGAACCTCGATGTCCGCCACGGCGCACGTGAAGGTGCCCGTCTCGCTGCAGTCAACTTCCCGGAGGGCCCTCCTCCGAACTCGGGCTCGCGTTCGGATCCCAATCGCGACGCCCTCGTGGCCGAGATCTGCAACCGGATGCAGACATCCACCGACGCCGACGTGACCATGACGAGCACCGGTGGGGTCGGTGACGCGGCGACGGTCACGGTGACGCTGGCGATCGACACTCTGACCGGGTTTGTGGACTTCCTCCTTCCCCCTTCACTCACACTCGATTCGACGGTTCAGATCCGGCTGGAGCAGAACGCGACGTGGTCGAACACGGCCGGCGCCCAGGCGTGTCCGTGAGGAGGATCCGCCGGCATCTCGCGTCCGATCGGGGTGCATCTGCCCTCCTGGTCGCCATGGCGATGTTGGTGCTGATGGGAATCACCTCCCTGGCAGTGGATATCGGGCTGGCCATGAACGAGCGGCGTCAGGACCAAGCTGCCGCCGATGTTGGCGCCCTCGCCGCCCTCCAGGCTGCAAAGCCCAACCTCGGGTGTTCCGGTGCCGCGTGTCTGAGCCAGGCCCGAACCAACGGGGCCAATGCCGCAATCGGTGTCGCCAATGGCTCGCTGGACGACCCGACCCTGGCCGACTGGTCCGACGCAACCCGCTGTGGGTCGCCACCGGCCGGTTTCACGCTCAGCCCGGTTTCGGCATGCGTTGCATTCTCGGCCAACACCAGCCGTGCCTGGGTCAGGATCCCCACCATCGCCTCTCCCACCTTTTTCGCCCGGTTGCTCAACGCCGACCAGATCAACGTGTCGGCATATGCCATCGCCGATCAAGACTTCGGCAACCCGGGACCGGTCCTGCCCTTCCTCCTCCCCGGGAACGCGGGCAACCTGGACTACAACTGCCTCAAGACAGGCCCCAACCCGTCGTGGGGAGCATGCGAGGACCTCCCCAGCAGCGGCAACTTCGGCTCCATGGACTTCTTCCTCTACGGCAATGCGGGTCGCAACACCACAGAGAAGTGCAGCGGAGACACCAACGGCAGGCTGGTGTCGAACATCGCCCGCGGTGTGGATCACCCGTTGGGAAGGCATCCCACCGGCTCCGGTGCCGGGTTCGAAGAGCCTGCCTTCTGCGGCGGTCTGTTCGGCGTGGAGCCAGACATGGCGCAGGGTCAGCCTGGAGTCGGCTCTGCCCTGGAGGCCGGGATGCTCTACGGCGGCAGCAGCTACTCCCTCGACGGAAGCGCATACGACGGCCGCCTCGAAGACAGCTCCGGGACCAAGGTGCGAAACGCCGGAGGCAGCAAGCCCGAGGTGAAGGTCGACGACAAACCGCTCTGGGATTATCTGAAGAGCTCCACGGTCACTGACTGCAACAATGTCGGTGACCCTGACGGTATGCGCCTGTGCATTCAGGCCGCAAAGAGCGCCGGCGTGGTGGTCTTCGATGACTCGATCATCGACTCGCCACGCTTCGGTTTCACCCCCCAGGTCAGTGAGCCAGACTTCCTCACTCCGGGCTCCTACTACCACATCATCGGCTATCGCCCCGTGTTCATCGACACCACGTATTACGGGTGCAACTCCAGCGGCTGTGAGATCGTGCACACCCCCGGCATCGGCGAAAGCGGCGCATGCCCGCCGGCGCCCGAGGACATCACGTGCGGGATCCCGGGCAACCACAACAAGGAGCTGGCGGCGGTGTCCGCCTATGTGCTTGCGTCCGGCATCCTGCCCGGCCCAGCTCAGCAGCCTGCCCCCGGCGACGATGATCAGAGGCGCTACAACCTCTCCGAGTGACTCCGCCATCTCGGCGGTTGCGGGCTCCGCGTTCACTTCTGATCGTGTGCACCGTCTGAAAACATCACACCCGTCCCGTCTCGTGTAGGTTTCAAACGCCGGCTGGGCGGGAAAGGTGACTGCAGCGTGTCGAATA
Source organism: Acidimicrobiia bacterium (assembly GCA_041303885.1). GTDB lineage: Bacteria > Actinomycetota > Acidimicrobiia > Spongiisociales > ZC4RG35 > JARDZU01. The sequence continues at coordinate 13,023 of JBFYOJ010000229.1, forward strand.
GATCCCGGATTGTCCGGCATCCGCCGTACAACCGAATGCTCGCCCAATCCAGGCTCTCTGATCGGCCTCGACACGCGTCCCGAGGCAAGGCGAGTCGAGGAGGCCTGACCCGGCAGATCTGATCTGAATTCGCCAACCGTTCCTCGTGCCGCCACCCTCTGGGCGACAAGAAAGGGAAGCCCGTGGGTGCCGTGGATCGAGGCTTGCAATCGAGAGAAAGGGTCTTCATGACTCGGACCGAACAGTCCTCACGGAGGTCGTACCTCCTCATTCTGATGGTGATCGTCCTCCTGCTCGCGTCGTTCGGGGTTGCCGCCCCGGCCGACGCCACGCACAACAGCAAGCCGAAGGTCGACGTCCGT
>JBFYOJ010000230.1:0-2735 GCA_041303885.1 Acidimicrobiia bacterium
GCGGAACGTGGGGGTCGTGGAGACGATCATCATCTCCTTCGGGCTCTCGATCTTCCTCCGGTACGGTCTCCAGTTCGTCTTCGGGTTCGAGTTCCGCTACTACGACGTACCAGTCCAGAAGAGCATCAAGGTGCTCGGGGTGGGGGTGAGCCCCTTCCGGCTCACCGCACTGGGCGTCACCCTGGCCCTCTCCCTGCTGCTGATCTGGTTCATCCGCAAGTCCCGGCTTGGGGTCAAGATCCGGGCGCTGGCCGGCGATGAGAAGCTGGCGCAGGTGAGCGGCATCAACCCGCTGGCCACGACCGTGCTCATCTGGTTCCTCGCCGGGGTGGCCGGGGGTCTGGCCGGGGCGTTCTACGGGGTGAACACCTCCTGCCGGGCGTGGCTCGGGTGGGACCAGTTCCTCTTCATCCTCCTGGTTGTCCTCATCGGTGGGGCGAGAGGGATCAGCGGGGTCCTGTTCGCCGGGCTGGCTACCGGCGTCGCGCTCTCTTTCCTGGAGCTGGTGCCGGGGCTAAAGACCACACCGGTCTATGCGCAGGTGATCGTGATCGCCCTCTTCATGGTGATCCTGAAGGCGCGGGGGAACCGGCTGCTCGAGACGGGGAAGGTGTAGGTGCCATGAGCCTCGACTGGCTTTCGCATTACACCGTCACCGTCTTGATCCTCATCTTCACCACTATGGGGCTGGCGCTGCTGCTCCACCTGCAGTTGGGGCTGACGGGGATCGGCAACTTCGGCCTCGTCGGCTTCTACGGGGTGGGGATGTACGCCTTCGGGATGTGCCTGGTGCACATCCCCTGGCCGGAGAGCTGGGGAATGGTCTGGCCTTTCCTGCTCTCGTTGGTATTGGGGTCGGTCGCGGCCGGCTTCGCCGGGCTGCTGGTGGGCTGGCTGATCGTCGGCCTCGACGCCGACGGCATCCTCCTCGGCACCCTCGGGTTCGCCAGCATCGTCTACGGCCTGTCGCAGACCAACCGGTCGTTGACCGGCGGGGCCGAAGGCATGGGGACCACCGACTTCCCCTACGACGTCGGCTCGCAGAAGGCGAACACCCTGCTGTGGCTGGGCATCCTGTCGGTGGTGGTGGCCCTCCTCCTGTTCTACGTCATTCGGGTGCACCGGTCCCCATACGGCCGTCTGCTGATCGCCACCGGCCAGAACGAGGCGCTGGCCCGCAGCCTGGGCAAGCCGACCTTTCGCGCCAAGCTGGTGATGTTCACCACGACGTCGGCCTTCATGGGCCTGCTCGGGGCGATGTACGGGGTGATGCTCCACTACATGAGACCGGTGGAGTTGGGGATTACGGTCACGCTGGCCGCCATGGTGGGCCTGGTGGTCGGAGGTGCCGCTCGGTCCTGGGGCGCGGTGGTCGGCGTGCTCCTGGTGGGGGTGCTCTTTGAACTGGTCTTCATGGTCTGGATCCCCTTCCCCACCCAGTGGCGCGGGAGCGCGTTGCCGGTGATCCGCCAGATGCTGTATGGGGCCACGCTGATCATCGTGCTCATGACCCGGCCGCTGGGCATCCTTGGCAGGATGCGGCGGGACAAGACGGTCAGGAGGCCCGACCGTGGCTGAACGGACTGTGGTGCTCGCTTCTCGGCCGACCATTCGCGTCCAGGGTGCGGTCAAGTCCTTCGACGGGCGGGTCGTGGTGGACGTCGACGACCTCACCCTGGGCAAGCACCCCATTGAGGGCCTGATCGGGCCGAACGGGGCCGGGAAGACGACCCTGATGCGCCTGATCATGCACTCGCTCAAGCTGGATCGGGGCAAGATCTTGTTCGATCCGGGTGACGGATCCTCGCCGGAGGTGGTGATCTCTTCGGAGTCGGCGCATGCCATTGCCCGGGCGGGGGTAGTCAAGACGAACCAGGTGATCCAGGATTTCGAGCAGCTGACCATCTGGGATTCACTGCTGCTGGCGGCGTCGCAGCCGCGTGACGAGCGGGCCCACCGGATCTACCGGGAACGACGGGTGTGGTCCCAGTACGGCGACGAGATCCAGGAGTACCTCGACCTGCTCCCCTTCGACAATCCCTTCGGCTTCGCCGGGTCGGCGGGTGAGAAGAAGTTGCTGGACATCATCCGCTGCCTGCTGCTGCATCCCAAGCTGCTCTTGCTCGACGAGCCCACCGCCGGCCTGCCCGCGGGCGTGCGGGATCGGGTGATGGGGCTGATCAAGAAGAAGGCCGTCGAGGAGAACGTCTCGGTCGTGATCGTGGAGCACGACCTCAACGTGATCTGGAACCTCAGCGAGTACGTTCACTTCATGGCGGAGGGGAGCGTGGTGCTGCAGGGCGACCCGGGGTGGATCCGAGAGCACGAGACCGTCGTGGAAAAGTATCTGGGCAAAGGCCATGTTGGACGCTAAGGGAATCCGCAGCGGGTACCACGGGGTGACCGTGATCAAGGGCATCGACCTGAGCGTCGGCGACGAGGTGTTCGCCATCCTGGGGGCGAACGGGGCGGGGAAGACCACCCTGCTGGCCACCCTGGCCCGTCTCATCCCGCTGATGGACGGAGAGATCTGTTTCGATGGCGAGAACATCTCCCGCGTGTCACCGTGGGTGAGCGCGGGACGCGGGATCGGATACGTGCCGCAGGAAAAGGGCATCTTCCCGGAGCTGACTGTTCTCGAGAACCTGTACGTGGGGGCGATGATTGGGAAGCGGGCGCGAGAAGAGCGGCTGGCCGAGGTCATCGAGTTGTTCCCGGACATTGGGGCCAGGCGC
>JBFYOJ010000231.1:0-5412 GCA_041303885.1 Acidimicrobiia bacterium
TGGGTCCGGCCGTGCTCGACGGGGACTCCCAGTGGGCCCAGGTGGTCGACTGGATAATCCTGGCCACGATCCAGGCGGAAGAGTTCGGGATCGAATCCACGAATGTGGACACGTTCGCCGACACCGAAGACGCCGGGATACGTAACTTCCTAGGTCTCGATGTGGAGACTGAATCGGGGACGGCTCCCTTCGATCCGGGTCTCGGTTTGCCCACCGACTTCGCGGCGATGGTGATCGGCGCTGTCGGAAATTACGCCGAGATCTACGACCGCAATGTGGGGCCGGACACGCCTCTCGGTCTGGAGCGCGGGGTCAATGCCCTGTGGACCGACGGTGGGCTGCTCTATGCGCCGCCTTATCGCTAGTAGATGACGGAACAGGCTGGCCTCTCGCCTCAGGGCGAGAGGCCACCTCGTTCCGATCGGCGGTGATCGTTTGACGGTGAAGGAGGAGGCCAGGCCCAGACCGCCCGTGTGGCGGGACGTGCGGGTGTTGCGCGTCCTGGCGCAGATAGCGGCTATCGCGATAGTCGTCGTCGTCCTGTACGTGCTGTGGTTCAACCTGACCAACAACCTGCAGGCGGCCGGTCTCCCGACCGATTTCAATTTCCTCACCCAGCCGCTCGGAGTCGATATCGCCGGCTCCGATCTCGGTCCTGGCGCGCCCATCTGGCAGGGGCTCTTGGCCGGGATCAAGAACACCTTGGCGTTGGTCATCGTGGGAATTCCCGTGCTCACCGTCGTGGGCGTGATCGTGGGCATATCCCGTCTCTCCACAAACTGGCTGGTGGCTCGCGCTGCGGGCCTTTATGTCGAGATTCTGCGAAACATTCCGCCGTTGCTGATCATCTTCTTCGCCTTCAACGCAGTGGTGCTCCAGTTCCCTGTCCTCGAGGAGTCGATCAACATCGCCGATCTGGTGATCATCAACAACCGGTATGTCGCCGTGGTCGGGTTCACGGCTCAGCCCGACTTCGGCCCCTTCCTGTTGGTGCTCGCCGTCGCCCTTCTCATCTCGATTGGGGTGTGGGGGTTGAGGACCCGGCACTGGGAGCGAACCGGGCAACCACATCATCGGTTCCTCTGGTCCTCCCTTGTCTTTCTGATTGTGGCCACCGGCTCCTTCCTCGCGTTCGGCGATCCCATCCGGTTGTCCCAGCCCTCCCTCGACGGGCGCTCGCTCGAGGGAGGGTTCCAGGGTCTGGCCGCATACTTCGCGGTGCTGGCCGCCCTCGTGCTCTACACCGCATCCCACGTCGCCGAGATCGTCAGGGGAAGCATCCTCGCCGTGCCGCGAGGGCAGACCGAGGCGGCGAACGCGATTGCCCTCTCCTCTTCTCAGCGGCTCCGCCATGTGATCCTGCCGCAAGCCATGCGGATCGCGATACCACCGGTCATCAACCAGTACCTGAACTTCACCAAGAACACCTCCCTGGCCATCGCCGTCGGATACGGAGAGATCACCCGCATCACATTCCAGGCGATCGGCAATGGCCAGCCGGCGCCGCAGATGATCGCCATTCTGATGGGGATCTACTTGTTGTTCTCGCTGTTCATCTCGCTGATCGTCAACCTGGTGAATCGCCGAATGAGGCTGGTGACCCAATGACTGTCGAGGCGCCAGTATTCGAAGAGCCCGCGGTGCCAGTGGATCCGGCCCGGGGCCCGCTGGACTGGGTCAGGAAGAACCTCTTCAACACCTGGTACAACACTCTGCTAACCGTCGCCCTGGGTGGCCTCCTGGGTTCGGCGCTGGTGACTCTGCTTCGGGGCTTGCTCGGTGCCGACTTCGAGATCATCAGAGTCAACCTGAGACTGTTCATGATCGGGCAGTTCCCCGCCGATCAGTTGTGGCGGCCCTGGGCGGCGACCTATCTGATCGCGGTGCTGATCGGGTCGGTGGGCGGGTCACTCGCCGCCGGAGCCCAGGACCGGGCCCGTGAGGCAGGTCTCCCGTACACAGCCACCCCCTTTCGTCAAGTTCTGTGGCGGTTCTGGCCGATCATCGCCCTGGTTTCTGTCATCCTTGCTTTCACCACCACTCCCGCTCCTGCCCTGCTCACATTGGGAGCGACCCTGGTCGGGCTCGGCTCCTATTACCTGACTCGCCGGCTGCCCGGTGGGATCAGGAGGTGGACCTGGCTCTTTGCCCTGCTTCTCATTGCTGGGACATACGTGGTCCTGGCCGGATTCGGTGGAGTTGGCTGGGAGGATTGGGGTGGTCTCCATCTCAACCTGTTCCTCACCGTCGCAGGCATCTTGTTCGCCTTCCCCCTCGGGTTGATGCTTGCCCTCGGTCGGCGTTCGTCACTGCCCGCGATCCGGGGGATTTCGGTGACCTACATCGAATTGGTCCGAGGGGTGCCTCTGATCACCCTGCTCCTGTTCGGGGCGCTGGCCATTGGGTTCCTCATCCCCAGCGACCTTCGGCCGGGGCTGGTCACAAGGATGCTGATCGCGATAACTCTGTTCGAGTCCGCCTATATCGCCGAGGTGGTCAGGGGAGGCCTCCAGGCCGTCCCTGGCGGGCAGGTGGAGGCGGCACAAGCCGTTGGTCTCAGCCCATGGACGACGATGCGTCTCATCGTCTTGCCCCAGGCGTTGCGGGCCACCATCCCGGCCATGGTGGGGCAGTTCATCAGCCTCTTCAAGGACACTACATTGGTGGCAATACTGGGTGTCCTCGAGTTGCTCGAGGCAGCGTTCATCGTCAACGCCCAGCCCGAGTTCCTCGGCAAAGGCCTCTTCGTACTGACCCTTGGCTTCGCCGGGCTGGTGTTCTGGGTCGGTTCGTACACGATGTCGCGGGAATCGCGAAGACTCGAGAGGCGATTGGGGGTGGGTGAACGGTGACGCTCCAGGCGGACTATTCGGACGCGACGAAGGCGACCGGCGAGACGATCATCGAGCTCGAGCACGTCGACAAGTTCTTCGGGGACTTTCAGGCTTTGAAGGACATCGACATGAGAATCGGCCGCCAGGAGGTGGTGGTCGTGATCGGCCCATCAGGCTCTGGCAAGTCGACCCTGATCCGGTGCATCAACCGTCTCGAGAAACACGATCGGGGACGGGTCGTGGTCGACGGTATCGAGCTCTCCGACGATCTGCGGAACATCCAGGAGGTGCGTCGCGAGACCGGTATGGTCTTTCAGCAGTTCAACCTGTTCCCCCATCTCACTGTCCTGGACAACGTCAGTCTTGCCCCCCGGCAAGTGCGGAGAATGCCCAAGAAGTCGGCCGAGTCGCTCGCAATGCAGATGCTGGAGCGGGTCCAGATCCCCGAGCAGGCACGCAAGTATCCGGGGCAGCTCTCCGGGGGCCAGCAGCAGCGGGTCGCTATCGCCCGGGCCCTGGCCATGCAGCCCAAGGTGATGCTCTTCGACGAGCCGACCTCGGCGCTCGATCCCGAGATGATCAAAGAGGTGCTCGACGTGATGGTGGAGCTTGCCAGGGGCGGGATGACGATGATCGTGGTCACCCACGAGATGGGCTTTGCCCGGGCCGTGGCCAACCGGGTGGTATTCATGGCAGACGGCGAGATCGTCGAGGTAGGCAGCCCGGAGCATTTCTTCACCGACCCCCGGGAGCAGCGCACCAAGCTGTTCTTGAGTCAGATTCTCTGAGAGAGGCTTTACCCTCGTCCGCGCGTGTCTCGCACAATCCGCCTCCTCGTCATCTTCATAGGTGGTCTCGTAACCGGTGCCGCCGCCTTCATGATGTGGCGACCCGCCGAGGCATCGCCCGTGACCACCACCCTGGCCGTCACCACGGAATCCACCACCCCAGCCTCGGTGGCGTCGACATCCTCGACTATGACCATGCTCGTGACCAGCACCACATTGCCCGAGAAGGATTGGCTCGTGATCCAGGGCACGGGTGACGTCGCCGTCGACCCGGATTACATTCCGGCGCTCGCCGAGGAAGGTTGGGACCACGCCTGGACGGGGGTCGACGGTCTTTTTCTCGAGGACGACCTCACCGTCATCAACCTCGAATGCGTCCCCTCCGACCTCGGCACACCTCTCAACAAAGAATTCGTGTTCCGTTGCCCCCCGGAGGCGCTTCCGTCGGTCAAGGCAAATGGTGTCGACGTCGCCAACATGGGGAACAACCACTCAGGCGACTTCGGCAAGGAGGCCCTGGTCGACGGGCGGGACAACCTGATTGCGGCCGGGATCGGGGCGGTGGGCGCCGGGCGTGATGTGGAGGAGGCAGGGGCGCCGGCCTTGTTCGAGGTCAACGGGTGGAGGATCGCTGTGGTCGGTTTCGGAGGAGTGGCTCCCAACGATGGCTGGTATGCGACCGCCGACTCACCGGGAATGCGAAGCGGAGACGACACGGCGTCGATGGTCGAGGCGGTGCAGACCGCCGACCAGCAGGCGGATCTGGTGGTGGTCACCGTCCACTGGGGGATGGAGCTCGACACCACGCCGCGTCAGGACGACATCGAGCGGGCCCATGCGATGATCGACGCCGGGGCCGACATCATCTTCGGTCACCATCCCCACCGGATGCAGCCTCTGGAGATGATCGATGGCGCCTCGGTCTTCTGGTCACTGGGCAACTTCGTCTGGCCCCACAACTCGGTGGCCAGCGCCACTACCGCCGTGGCCCGGGCAGTGGTCAGCCCCGAGGGAGTGATCGAGGCATGTTTGATACCGGCCTATATCGAGACTCACGGCCATCCTGTGCTCACGGGCGAGGCGACTTGCGCCCCGCCCGCATAGAAGGAGCCGATCGTGAACGAAAGAGCCGGCCAGGTGCTGACGATTATCGCCGCCGGCTTCGTGCTCGGTCTCGCCGTCTATCTCATCACACGGGGCGACGGGTCGGACAGCCCCGAAGCGGCCGTCCCGAGCACCACAGCTGTCGTCGACACCACACCGACCCGACCGGGCACGAGACCGGAGACCCCGACAACGACCTTGCCCGCCACCTCCACTACCACGTCCCCTCCCCGGGAGCGGGCGCCGGGGACAGTCCCGGGATGGACTGTCGGGCAGCCGTGGGGAACCACAGTGGGGGTGACAATGTTCCGGGGGAACCCGACTCGCTCGTTCCACGGGACGGGCCCGGTGCCCGACTCGCCGACCGTGGCCTGGCGCTACCCGGACGCACAGATGTGCAGCTCCTCCTCTGAGGGCGGCGAATCGCGTGTCTGGTGCGGGATGGGGTGGACCGGCCAGCCGGCGCTCTGGGAGCGGGAGGATGGCGTGACCGAGCTGATCTTCGGCGCCTACGACGCTGCAGTGCACTTCGTCGACGCATCCACCGGCGAGGACCTACGCCCCGAGTTCCAAACCGGGGACATCATCAAGGGCTCGGTGACACTCGACCCGGACGGGTACCCCCTGCTCTATTTCGGATCACGCGACAACAAGCTGAGGATCCTCGCCCTCGACCGGGAGGAGCC
>JBFYOJ010000232.1:0-8972 GCA_041303885.1 Acidimicrobiia bacterium
GCCCAGCATGCAGATGCCCTCGTCAAAGTCCATGTCCGCTCCGACTCCTAGGAGAGGGGCGAGGCCACCTCAGGAGGCGTTCTGCAACACCAGGACACCCGCCCCGGTGTTCGAGATCGGCGCGTGGTAGTGCTTGTGCACGGCCTTCACGTTGGCTTGTAGCGCACCTCTCATGATCAGCCACATGATGATCTCCACGCCCTCGGTCCCGGCTTGCTCGATGATCTCCGTGTTGGTCATGCTTGCAAGCCACTCCGGATCGTTGATGACGCTGTCCATGCACTGCATGTCGAAGTCCACGTTGATCAAGCCGGCTCGTTCGCCCTGCAACTGGTGAGACATTCCCCCGGTTCCGAGAACCACGACCTTCAGGTCTTCGGGGTAGGACTCGATGGCTTTGCGCAGTGCATGCCCGAGTGCGAGACAGCGGCGTGCCGAGGGCAGAGGGTGTTGGACGGTATTGACTGCGAACGGGATCGCCTTCACCGGCCAACCCTCCAGGTGCCCCCACATGAGTTGCATCGGGACGACGAATCCGTGGTCCACCAGCATTTCCTGGCAGATGGTGAGGTCGAACTCCTGCTCGATCAGAGACTCGGCAATGTGCCAGGAGAATTGGGCGTCTCCCTGAAACGTCTCCAGTTGGGGCAAGGCCCAACCCTCGTCGGCGTTCGAATAGGAATCGGCGCACCCGATCGCAAACGTCGGGACGGTGTCCAGGAAGAAGTTGAGGCCGTGGTCGTTGTAGACGACGATGGCCACGTCGGGCTCGACCTCCGCCAACCACTCCTTGACTGGCTCGTATCCGTCGAAGAACCGCTTCCAGTACGGATCGTTGCGCGATTCATCATTGGCCAGGGCGTTGCCGACTGCGGGGATGTGTGAGGTCGTGATCCCACCAACGATTTCAGCCATTCCAAAACCCTCCTTCTTTCTCGAGCTTCTCCTGGAATCCCTCGGCCTTCGTCAAGAGGTTCTTCTTGAACTCCTCGGTGGGGATCCCCTGGAATGCCGCTCCGGCGTCCTGCACCGAGACACCGCTGGGGATGGCCAGTTTGGCCAGTAGGTAGATGTTGGCGCCCATCTTCAGAAGGGTGAGGAAGTCGCCGGTCAGCAGAGCCTGCTTCTGCTCGCCGGTGAGGCCGAACTTGTCGGCATAGCCCTCGGGGTCTTCGGCAAACGCCTTGCGGCTCTCCTCCTTGTTGAAGGAGTAGAAGAGCTTGTTCAGGGCGTATGAGGAGTGGGAGGTCTTGCCGTCGAACACGTATGTGCCCGGGATGTTCTCGTAGTCGTGTTTCTGCCAGCTCACTGCCGAGCCTCCTAGCTCTCAGCACCGGTGGCGGATTGGACGAGCGCCACCGGCGTTCCTCGGAACACGACTGAGCGTAGCGACGAGAGCGAGGACGTCGCAGTACGATCCCTCCCGATTCCGGTATTATTCCGTCAAAGTCGGTTGGGGAGGTCATGGACGCTCAGGCGATCGTCGGAGGCGCGAGGAGTCGTCGGCCCATCGGTGCCCTGGTCCCGCTCCAGTCCCTCTATGGGGAGGCGCCAGGTGCCGTCATCGACTTCGTCCACATCGAGCCACTCCGTGATCGGAGCGAGCTCTTCGACTGGTCGATCGATGCCCACACCCATGCTGGGCTGCATCAAGTGGTACTTTTGTTCGCGGGAAGGGTCGAGGTCGTCCTCGACGAGGCCACCCACGAGATAACCGCCCCCGCCGTGATCGCGATACCCGCCAGCGTGGTTCACTCTTTCGAGTACGAGCCGCACTCTTCTGGGTTCATGCTGACCATTGCCGATGGCCTGCTCGACGGCTCGTTGATAGGGGCTTGGCTCCGGTCGCGTCTCTTCGAGACCGGGATCACCCTTCCACTCGACGGGGACGAGAATCTCGTCCGCCGCCTGCGAATCCTCAGCTCCGAGATCGTGAACGAGCAGGTGACAGTCGATAGCGCCCGTCTCGCCACGATCGATTGGCTCACCAGGACGGTCCTGGTCTTACTGGCCCGCGAATCGGAACGTGTCCACCAGTCTCGTCCGGAGTACCAGACCTCCGACCTCCTTCGTGATTTCCGGAGCGCGGTGGAGGCTCATTTCATCGAGCACTGGCCGGTCGGCAGATACGCACAGCAACTTCACGTCTCCGAGAGTTCGCTGAACCGGCTATGTCAGGCGGTTGCCGCGATGACGGCGTTCGAGATCGTCCAGGACCGTCTCGAGCTCGAGGCGCGGCGGCGCCTCATCTACACGACGGTTCCTGTTCACCGCCTGGCAGCCGATCTCGGGTTCTCGGACCCTTCGTATTTCGCACGTTTCTTGAAGCGTCGCACCGGCTTCTCGCCGAGGGCATTTCGAGCTCAGCATTCACCGGTCGCCACGACCCGGTAACGGCCCGCGACCGAGTCGGGATGGGACTCCAGGACCGTCGCTAGGGTGTCTCGAGTCCCCACGGACTACCAAAGCAAGGGAGGGCGGCATCGAGGCCGAGATGGTGGAGAAGCTCCGCATCAGGGAGTTGATCGAGAACTGGGCTGTGTGGCGCGATGCGGGTCGTTGGGATGAGTTCCGAACCCTCTGGGCTCATGGCGGCCGGATGATGGCGACCTGGACCCAGGGGACGAGTGATGAGTTCATCGAGATCAGCAAGGCCGGCTGGGCCAAGGGCATCCGCATACTCCACTTCCTGGGCGGGTCGTCGATCCAGCTGTCGGGGGATCGGGCCATCTGCCAGACGAAGATGACGATCTCACAGCGGGCGCCGGTCCACGGTGTGGAGGTCGATGTCGTCTGCACGGGCCGGTTCTACGACTTTCTCGAGAAGGTCGACGGCGAGTGGAAGCTCGTCTTGCGTCAACCGATCTACGAAAAGGACCGGATGGATCCAGTGGATCCCACGGCACACGTCGAGCTGGATCCCGACGTGCTGGGGCGATTCCCCCTGGGGTACCGGCACCTCGCATACCTGCAGGAGGGGCTCGGCTACTCGATCAAGACCGACATGCCCGGGATAGACGGGCCAGAGGTGGAGCATCTGTACGCCGATGGGGCGGCATGGCTGGCCAACGGGGCACTGAGTCGTTAGGGCGGCGCACCTTCGGCCGCGGCCGGGTCGTGGCAATCGGCCACTGCGAAAGTGCATACGACAACAGTCGCTCTGTGAGATCTCGATGTGCTATCAAGGATGAGGAGATCACGCTCGCCTCGGGCGGCTGACATGAGGCGGAGGATGGATTGAGCTCGGAGACAATCAGCGGGATGAGGGAGATGCTGGTGCCCTTGGACGGGCGGGAGGCGAGCCTCAGGTCTGTGCCCGTCGCCGCGCGTATCGCCGATCGTCTCGGACTCGCATTGCGGTTGTTCGGTGTCTCCGGGGACCCGGAGGAGACGAGGAAGTGGCTGCTCGCCCAGGCCGAGCGTCTCCTTCCGGGTCGCGACGTCGCCGTGGACGCGGCATCGGGCGACGATCCGGCTTCGGTCATCGCCGGTCAAGCGGCTTCGGGCACTCTGGTCTGCATGGCCACCGCGGCGACGCTCCGCCCCCACCAAGGGCACGTCGGCTCGGTTGCCGAGCACGTCGTGCGCGAGGTCGGGCATCCCGTGATGCTGTTGGGGCCGCATGTGGATCCGGATCCGGGGGAGCTGACCAAGAGGATTGTGGTCCCAGTCGATGGGTCCGACCTATCGGCACAGGCGCTCGACATCGCCGGGGACCTGGCCCGCGCTCTGAGGGTTCCGGCTTGGGTGGTCTCAGCCATTCCTCCGAAGGTGGAGGCTGCCGCCGGTCAGCGTCTCGGAGCGACCCCGTCCGCAGCCGAGTCGGGCTACGTGCGTGGGTTGGCGCGTGCCCTCGCGGATAGATACGGGATCAAGACCGGATACGAAGTGCTCCACATCGAGGATCCGGCCGAGGCGATTCTCGACTTCGCAGGTGACGACGCCATGGTGGTGATGAGCACGCACGGACGATCCGGGTTGAACCGGCTGTTCGCGGGCAGTGTCGCCCTCGGTGTCGTCGCCAGGTCCCGCCGTCCTGTTGTCGTTTGGAGACCGACCGAAGCGCAGTGAGACTGGTTCGTGGACGACGGGCCAGGCCATTCCGACCTAATAGGGCAGTCCCACGTAGTTCTCGGCGAGCGATGCCTGAGCCGCGTGCGACTCGGACAGGTACTTGAGCTCCGTCTCCTGGATCTTCTGTCCCATCTCGCCGTGGTCGGGGAATCTGTGCATCAAGGTGGTCATCCACCACGAGAACCGAACCGACTTCCACACCCGATCCAGCGCAGTGTCGGAGTACTCGTCGAGCATGGTCTCGTTCCCCGTGGAGTAGAACTCGATCAGGGCATTGGACAGATAGGTCACGTCGGAAAGGGCCAGGTTGAGACCTTTGGCTCCCGTTGGGGGGACGATGTGGGCGGCGTCTCCGGCGAGGAAGAGTCGCTCGTATCGCATCGGCTCCACCACGAAGCTCCTCAAAGGGGCGATCGACTTCTCGATCGACGGCCCGGTCACCATCGTCTCACCGACATCACGAGGCAGGCGGGTCTTCAGCTCCCCCCAGAACCGATCGTCGGGCCAGGCTTCGAGGTCGTCTTCGAGAGGGCACTGAACGTAGTATCGGCTCAGCATCTCGTGGCGCATCGAGCAGAGGGCGAAACCACGTTCATGGTTGGCGTAGATCAGCTCGTCGGCGACCGGTGGTGTCTCAGAGAGGACACCCAGCCAACCAAAGGGATAGACCCGCTCGTAGGTGGCCATGAGGCCATCAGGGATCGCCGCCCTGCTCACACCGTGATAACCGTCGCACCCGGCGACGAAATCGCAGTCGATCCGGTGCTCCCTGCCGTCCTTCACATAGGTCACGTAGGGAGCGTTCGTGTCCACGTTGTGCAAGGCGACCTGGTCGGCCTCGTCGATCACCGTGCCGCCGGCGGCTCCATACAGGTCCCGCTGCACCTCGGTCTGGCCGTAGATGATCACCGACGAATCGGCGAGGGCAGCGAAATCTACGCGGAACATGCCGCCCGCATAGGCCAGATTGATGCCTTCATGGACGAAACCCTCGTGGTCCATTCGTTCGCCGAGTCCGTGCCGCCGCAAGACCTCGGCGCTACCACGTTCGATAACTCCGGCTCGTATCCGCCCAAGCACATATTCCTTGGTCTGACGTTCCAGGACGACGCTCTCCACCCCTGCCCGATTGAGGATGTGGGATAGAAGAGTTCCCGAGGGGCCGGCGCCGATGATCGCAACTTGGGCCTTCATCCAGGTTTTTCTCCTCAGTCACCCCAGACGGCCGAAGCGACCTCCACGGTGCGGGCGAGCTTCCGCCACTGATCCTCCTGGGAGAGCTCGTTCCCGTGCGCCGTCGAGGAGAACCCGCACTGATGGCTCAGGGCACATTGGTCCAGGTCGATGTACTGACCGGCCTCCTCGATACGAGCGATCAGTTCGTCACGCGGTTCCACCGCGGCCCTCTTCGAGCTCATGAGACCCAGGACGACCTTCTTGTCGTTCGGGACGAGACGCAACGGGGCGAAGTCACCGGAGCGCTCGTCGTCATACTCGAGAAAGAAGGCGTCGACGTCCATCTGGTTGAAGAGGATGTCAGCTACCGGCTCGTATCCACCCTGTGACACCCAAGCACTCTTGAAGTTGCCTCGGCAGAGGTGCACCGCGGCGACCATGTCGTCCGGGCGCTCTCTGATCGCGTCGTTGACCAGTTGGCAGTAGAGCCGGGTCAGCTCGTCCGGGTCCTCTCCGCGATCGGTGGTCCGTTGCCGTACCTCTGGATCACACAGATAGGCGAGATTCGTGTCGTCCAGCTGTATGTAGCGGCATCCTCTTTCGGCGAGGTCGGCGATCTCCTCCCGGTATGCCGCAGTCAGGTCGTCGAAGAATTGCCCGAGGTCCGGATAGACCTCGGAGCTGATTCCCTCCCGGCCACCGCGGAAGTGGAGCATCGACGGTGCAGGGATGCAGACCTTGGGTGTCTTGGTGACGATCGAGGAGAGAAAGTCGTAGTCAGGGCCTTGGATCGGTTGCCCGTGCTTCACGACGCCGGTCACACGCATCGTCGGGGGTCTGAACCCCACCTCGGTGCCGTCGTCCTTCCGGAAGGTGGCGAGGAAGTTGCCCTCTTCGACGGTCACACCGTCGAGGTGCTCGAGGAAGTCGACATGGAAGAACAATCTGCGGAACTCACCGTCGGTGATTCCCCGCAGTCCAACTTCCTCCTGGGACGCCACCACCTGCCGGATGTGGGTGTTCTCGACCTCCCGGAGCTCGTCGTCGGACATCTGACCCTCGTCGCGCTGCCTCCGGGCGTCCATGAGGGTCGGCGGTCGCAGGTAGCTGCCGACATGATCTGCCCTGAATGGGGGGGTGGTCATTCCTTCCTCCTCTGGGGTTGCGACTTCACGGGCCGATCGTAGTGATCTGTCGGCTGGCCTCCGGGTCGATCAGTATCATGTAGCTTTATGCTCGCATCTGCTCGATAGTGGAGGATGAATGGACTTGTCCGACAAGGTGGCGGTTGTCACCGGGGCCGGCCAGGGGCTCGGCAGGGCCTATGCCCAGGCCCTCGCTGCGGCCGGCGCCTCCGTCGTGGTGAACGATGTCGACGAAGCCTCCGCCGCAGAGACGGTCGAGTTGATCGCATCGGCGGGTGGTGGGGCAGTGGCCGTCCCGGCGGCGGTTGGAGACAGCGAGACTGCGCAACTCCTGGTCGACTCGGCGGTGAGCGAATTCGGGAAGCTCGACACCATGGTGACCAACGCCGGGATCCTCCGTGATCGTGTCCTCTGGAACATGTCGGACGAGGACTTCGACGCCGTGGTCCGAGTGCACCTCCGCGGGACTTTCACATGCGCCCGAGCCGCCGCGACCCATTTCAGGGAGCGTGGTGAGGGAGGGCGGCTGATCCTGGCCGGATCTCCAGCCGGACAGCGTGGCAACTTCGGGCAGACCAACTACGCCGCGGCCAAGGCTGGCATCGCCGCGATGGCGCGGACATGGGCGCTGGAGCTCGCCAAGGCGAATGTCACCGTCAATGCCCTGATCCCCAACGCGGTCACGGCGATGACGGCCACCGTTCCGTTCCTGGCGCCGTATGCGGAGATGGTGGAGAGGGGTGAGGAAATCCCATCCGAGGTGCGCAAGACGATCTCTTTCGGGACCGCAGAGGACTGCGCCGGGCTGGTGGTGTTCCTGGCCTCCGATCAGGCCGCCTGGGTGACCGGCCAGTGCATCGGGATAGGCGGTGACAGGCTCAGCCTTTGGTCCCACCCGACCGAGATCCGAAGCGCTTTCAGGGACGGCGGCTGGACTGCCGACCAGATCGCCGAAGTGTTCTCCACGACGGTCGGAGAGTCGATGGAGAGCTACGGCATAGCGCCCCCCACCCTGGCAACGGAACGGAGGTAGAGGGCTCATGGGCATAGCCGTTGAACGACCGGCAGAGCTGCTTGGCTTGGCCGGAAAGGACCTGGGATCGAGTTCGTGGTTCCAGGTGAGCCAGGCCGACATCGACATGTTCGCCGATGCGACCCGCGACCATCAGTGGATCCACACCGACCCCGAGCGTGCCGCCTCGGGCCCGTTTGGGACAACGATCGCCCACGGGTACCTCACCCTGTCACTGGTGATACCGCTGTGGTCGGAGCTCCTCGAAGTGGAGCGAGCCGGCATGGCGGTCAACTACGGGCTGAACCGGGTTCGATTCCCTGCGCCTGTTCCCTCGGGCAAGCGGATCCGTCTCTCCGGCCGGCTCGATTCGGTCCGCGAGATCCCGAATGGAGTCGAGGTCGTGGCCGGCCTGACCATGGAGATCGAGGGATCGGAGAAGCCGGCCTGCGTCCTGGAGGCGGTCTACCGCTTTTATGACTGAGTGCCCTCCTCCTGGGAGGAGGCAAGGGTTTGTTTCGCCAAGCGATCGGCGAATTCGGCGCGGAGTCGCTTCTTGTCGGTTTTTCCGACGCCGGTCTTCGGCAAGCTTTCGATGATCTCGATGACCTCGGGTACCCACCAGGACGCAACGTGCCGGCGCAGGAACGTTCTTACCTCGTCGATGACGATGGTGGCGCCCGGTTCGGGCACCACAAGGGCCGCCGGTCTCTCACCCCATCGGGGATGGGGTATAGCCACTACCGCCGCCTCCAGGATGGAAGGGTGTGCGGCGAGCGCCCTTTCCAGTGCCACCGAGCTGATCCACTCGCCTCCCGATTTCACCAGATCCTTGGTTCGGTCGACGATCTCGACGGTGCCGTCCGGGAAGATCCTCGCCACATCGCCCGTCCTGATCCAGCCGTCCACGAACTTGGTCTCGTTCGAGTCGTCCTCTGGATTGAGGTAGGCCTTGGCCACCCAGGGCCCTCGAGCGTGCAGCTCGCCGATCGACTCCCCGTCCCAGGGGAGCTCCCCCCCGAGATCGTCCATCAGGCGGAGCTCGACGGTCGGCGCGGCCACACCCTGTTTCGCCCCGGACTCCACGTCCTCGCTGTGAGCGCGGATCCAGTTACCCGTGCCGCTCGGAGACATCTCCGTCATGCCCCAGGCGTGGAAGAAGTCGATCCCTCGATCTGTGTATTTCCTGATCAGGGCAGGGGGAGCCTCTGCACCGCCACACAGGATCCTCTCCACGGACGAGTAATCCATCGCTCCCGACTCGAAAGCCGCGTCCATCTGGAACCAGAAGGTGGGGATGCCCGCCAGCACGGTGGGCCCCTCCCTCTCGATCAGCCTCCCGGCCGCGTTCGGGCTCGTGTCCGCGCCGGCGAACAGCAGGGAGGCAGGAGCGAGACCTGCCGTGTAGGGGAGTCCCCAGCAGTTGACGTGAAACATCGGCGTGAGGGGGAGGATCACGTCGTCGCGGCGTATGGCGTGGTTGTCGACCATCAGCTCCGACATCGAGTGGAGGAGCACGGACCGGGGGGAGGAGACGACCGCCCGTGGCCTTCCGGGGGTTCCGC
>JBFYOJ010000233.1:0-13583 GCA_041303885.1 Acidimicrobiia bacterium
ATCCGGACCCTTCCCCGATCGGGCAGTCTCTCAAGGCAGTTCGCAAGAGCCGGGTGGAGCGACCGGCGATCCGCGAGTCCTGGTTTCGGGGTGGTCCCGGGTCCAACCCGGAGGGTCGCGGGCACGAGCCGTTCGTCGAAGTCGAATGGGATGTCGCCCTCGACCTCCTCGCCAGGGAGATCGACCGGGTTCGGTCCGAATACGGCAACCAGGCCATCTTCGGCGGGAGCTACGGATGGGCCAGCGCCGGCCGCTTCCATCATGCCCAAAGCCAGATTCATCGATTCCTGAACTCGATCGGCGGATACACCTACTCCGTCGACGACTACTCCATCGCCGCCGGCCATGTGATCACACCTCACATCTTCGGGTTCTCCTTCGACGACTATCTCGACGAGCAGCCCCACTTCGTCGAGATCGCCGAGAACACGGAGTTGGTGGTGGCGTTCGGGGGCATGCCGATCAAGAACAGCCAGGTCCAATACGGGGGCCAGGGTCGTCACATGCTCCCCAGCCGTCTCGAGACCTGTCGGGACCGGGGGGTCAGGTTCGTCAATCTGTCCCCTTTGGGTGAGGACCTGATCGAGGGTGTGGATGCGGAATGGATCCCGGTGCGTCCCAGCACCGACACCGCCCTCATGCTGGGCCTGGCCCACAGTCTCCTCATCGCCGGTGACCACGACGATGGGTTCCTCGCCACCTACTGCGTCGGCTGGGATCGGCTTCGCTCCTATCTCCTCGGCGAGCCCGATGGCACGCCCAAGACGGCGGAATGGGCGGGGGACATCTCCGGTGTCGACCCCAACCGGATCCGCTCCCTCGCCGGAGAGATGGCGAGCAGGCGAACCCTGATCACCGTCAGCTGGTCGGTGCAGAGGAACGATCATGGTGAGCAGCCGTATTGGATGGCAGCGGCGCTGGCGGCGATGCTCGGCCAGATCGGACTTCCCGGCGGGGGCGTCGGTTACGGCTATGGCGCGGTTGGCTTGAACGGACACCCGGTGGGCTATCACGTGTTGCCCCGTCTCGGCCAAGGGAAGAACCCGGTGACCGACTTCATCCCGGTGGCTCGGATCTCGGACTTGCTCCTACATGGAGGCGAGGAGTTCGACTACAACGGCCGGCGGCTCACCTATCCGGAGACACATCTCGTCTACTGGGCCGGGGGCAACCCGTTCCATCATCACCAGGACCTCAATCGTCTGGCCCGGGCCTGGCAGACCCCGGACACGGTCGTCTGTCACGAGCCCTTCTGGAACGCACTGGCCCGTCATTGCGACGTCGTCCTGCCCGCCACCACCCCTCTGGAGCGAAACGACGTGGGCGGGAGCGGAAATGACGACTTCGTCTTCTGGATGGAGAAGGTCATCGACCCGGTGGGGGAGGCGAGGAACGATTACGAGATCTTCTCCGAGCTGGCTGATCGTCTCGGTTCCGGGGAGAGGTTCACCGAAGGGAGGACGGCGGATGAGTGGGTCGAGCACATCTACGAGAGATTCCACTCGAATCACCCCGACTACCCGAGCTTCGAAGAGTTGAAGGAGGCGGGCCACTTCCAGATCCCCGAGGAATGGATCCCACCGCTCCGGTCACAGCTGGTGTCGTTCCGGGATGACCCTCTGGGCTCGGCTCTGAGCACTCCTTCCGGCCGCATCGAGCTGTACTCGGAGACCATCGAGAGCTTCGGCTATGCCGACTGCCCTCCTCATCCATCCTGGCTGGAGCCGGCCGAGTGGCTGGGGAATGTGGGCCGATATCCGTTGCACATGATCTCGAACCAGCCCAAGACCCGTCTCCACTCCCAATGGGACCATGGCGAGACCAGCATCAATGGCAAGGTGGACGGTCGGGAGCAGATCGGCATGACGCCAGAAGACGCCGGCTCACGCGGTCTCGACCAGGGAGACCTGGTCCGGGTGTTCAACGATCGGGGCGCCTGTCTCGCCGCGGTCTCGATCAGGCATGACCTGATGCGAGGCGTCGTCCAGCTGCCCACAGGAGCTTGGTGGGACCCGGTCGAGCCCGGAGGCCTGTGCCGAGCGGGAAACCCCAACGTCCTCACCCGGGATGTGGGCACCTCCTCTCTGGCCCAGGGCCCCACCGCGCAGACCTGTCTGGTCGATGTGGAGCGGTTCATCGGCGAACCACAACCGGTGCTCGCCCACGAGGCGCCAACGCTTCTCTCTGACTGACGGTCAGATGGTCTTGGTCACTTTGTGGAGGTGCCGCGGCCGGTCGGGGTCGTCGTTACGGGCAACGGTCAGCTGATAGGTGAACACCTGTGCAGCCACGGTGGCAGGGATCGGCGTCGTCCACTCGGGTAGGCCCTGGGGCAGCCGGACCAGGGCGTCGGCGGGGCAATCGTCACGGTCGGATATCGCCACCACCCTTGCCCCGTTTCGACGGACGACTCTGAGAAGGTCGGCAAGATCTTCGAATAGGGGCCCGTCGGTCGCCACCGCAAGGACAACCAGCCCGGGCTCGACCAATGCCATTGGGCCATGACGGAAGTCCGCCGCCGAGAAAGGTTGGGCGACCAGGTAGGAGAGCTCGGCGATCTTCAGCGCCCATTCGAAGGCGGTGGCGTGGTTGTAGCCCCGGCCGATGACGACACATCGGGTCTGGTCCCGGAGTGCCAGCACGGCCGGCCGGATCAGCTCCGCATCGTCGAGGATCTGGTTCACCGCCACCGGCACCTTTCTCAAAAGGGTGGTGAGCCCATCGTCACCGGCCATGGCCGCGGACAGTGCGGCAATGGCGAGCAACTGGCTGGTGTAGGTCTTGGTGGCGGCCACGGCCAGCTCGGGCCCGGCGGCCAGATCGAGATGGCAGTCGGCAAGGGTGGCCATCGGGGAGTCGGGGTTGTTGGTGATGGCGAGGGTCGGCCGTCCCTGTGCGTTGCCGCTCTCGAGGACGGCCAGCAAGTCCGGCGACTCACCCGACTGGGAGATGCCGACCACCAGCGCGTCCTCCAGCCCGGGCGGGCTGTGGAAGAGGGTGTAAAGCGAGGGCGCGGCCAGGGCGACATTGAGGTGGTTGTGCGCCCCCCACAGGTACTGGGCGTATCGGGCGGCGTTGTCCGAAGACCCCCTCGCCGCCATCACCACATAGGAGAAGCTCTTGGTCGAGATCCAATCGGCCACCGACACGACCTCGTGCCACCGGTCCTCGAGGAAGGCGCCAAGCACGCGGGGCTGTGACAGGATCTCGTCCCAGAGGCTCATGATCGCCATACCATCTCTCCCCCGACCATCGTCGCCGCCACCCGCATCGAAGAGTCGAACATGGCGAGGTCTGCCCGCCCGCCCACCGACAGTCGACCCCGATCGTCGAGGCCGAGAACCTGCGCCGGCACCGAGGACGCCGCCGCCACCGCCTGGTCGGCGGTGCAGCCGGTGAACTCGACCAGATTGCGCACGGCCTGGTCGAGGGTCAGCGTGCTCCCGGCCAGACGCCTATTCGAGTCGCTGGCCCGGCCGTCCACAACGTGGACGGAACTCGACCCGATCACGTACTCACCATCACCCAGCCCGGCGGCGGCCATGGAATCGGTGACCAAGGCCAATCTGGTGGGCCCGAGCAGCTTCCAGGCAGCCCGCACCGTCGCGGGATGGGTGTGGATCCCGTCCACGATCATGCCCGCGACGACACCGGGATGATCGAAGACAGCACCAATCAGACCGGGGGAGCGATGGTGGAAGGGCTCCATGGTGTTGAAGAGATGGGTTGCCGCCGTGATCCCCCATCCGAAACCGGTCATGGCTTGCTCGTAGTCGGCCGCGGAGTGCCCGGCCGAGACGACCACGCCTGCCACGACAAGGGCCTTGACCACGGTCCCGGCTTTCTCCAGCTCCGGGGCCAGTGTCACCATCGCAACCCCCGCTTGGGCGGTCCAGCCTTCGATCATCTCCGAAGACGGCTGTCTGATCAGGGAGGGATCGTGGACGCCCGGCCGGTGGGGGGAGATCATTGGACCCTCCAGGTGGAGTCCCAGCGGCTCCGCCCCCCGATAGTCGGCCGGCCGCCCGGCCAGGACTTTTTGTGCGGCATGGATCGTTTCGGGTGGCGAGGTGATGATCGTGGGGAGAAAGGCGGTCACCCCCTGTTCCGGGAGCCGGGCCCCGACTCGCCAGATTGAGGTCGGATCGTCGGTGAAGTCCTCGCCGTAGGCACCGTTGGTTTGGAGATCGATCAGGCCGGGGCCCACGGTGAGACCCGAGACATCGATCCGGTCCCCATCGATGTGGTCATCGATGGCGGTGATACGACCATCACGAACGGTGATTGCAGACGCCTCGGGGGCGTCAGCGATTCGGGCACCGGCCAGGGTGGTCATGGAGGAGGTATACACAAGGCAGACGGGAAACAGGTGATGCGCCCCCTGTGCCAAAGGTCCTTGTCATCAGGGCAGCTCCGGCGGTTTGGGGGCAATATGATCCGGTCACAGTCAGCCGTCGACACGCCGACTGCATCGGGCTCCTAATTGATCGGAAGCGAGTAGAGATGAATCGGCGAAACGGGCTCCGGGCCTGGCCCGGCCGGGCGATATCGATCGGCATGGCACTGCTGGTGGGCGCCTGCGGTGGCGCCGACACCGGGGGGACCACAACCACGGCCGCACCTGTGGTCACCACGACCCAGGGGTCGACGACCACGACGACCCGAGCCACAAGCGACGTGACCCTGGACTTCCCGGCGGAGGTGGAGGCAGGCACCGAGTTCGCGGTGACCTGGACCGGCCCAGACAACGCCGACGACTACGTCACGATCGTCGAAGTGGGGGCTGCCGAAGGGGACTACGGGGACTACTTCTATACCAGAGATGGTGCGACGGGGATGCTGCAGGCGCCGGTCGCCGAGGGCGCCTACGAGATTCGCTATGTCGATGGGGCGAGCGAGACCACCTCCGCCACCGTCCCTCTCACCGTCACAGCCTCAGCGGTCACGTTGGAGGCTCCGGCCGAGGTCGAGGCGGGCGCCGAGTTCTCGGTGACCTGGGCCAAGGTGGGTGGCGATGGCCCCGACGACTACGTCACCATCGTCCCTGCCGGTGCCGCCGAGGGGACCTACGAGCAGTACTTCTACACCAGAGACGGCGCCACAGGGACCCTGATCGGCCCTGCGGAAGCAGGCGAATTCGAGATCCGCTATGTCAATGGGGCAGAGGGGAAGACCCTGGCCTCGATGTCGATAGTGGTCACCCCTGCGGCAATCACCCTGGAGGCTCCCGCTCAGGTCGCTCCAGGTGCCGAGTTCGAAGTGACCTGGACCGGCCCCGACGGCCCACAGGACTACATCACCATCGTCCCGGCCGGCTCCCAAGAGGGGACGTATCTCGACTACGAGTACACCACCGCAGGGAGCCCGCTCACCCTCACGGCTCCGGACCAACCCGGCGACTACGAGATCTGGTACGCGTCCGACCGGGTTGCCGGCACCTTCGCCACCATCCCGATCGTGGTCGGGTGACGGCGGGCCCTGTCATCGCCTCTCTGAGTAGGGTTTGAATGGCGGTTCAGTAATCAGAGGAGGCGTGGTGGCCAACGAACGACCGGAGATGCTCGCCAAGAGCACGACCCTCTATTTCGGTCCCTGGTATCGGCGTTCGCCGTACTTCGAATCGACGCTTGCCGCCGGTTGCTCGTCCTACGACATCTACAACCACATGTATCTGCCCGCCTACTTCGACGACCCGGATGTCGAGTACTGGGCACTGGTCAACGGGGTGACCATGTGGGACGTCGGCGTGGAACGGACCGTCGAGGTGAGCGGCCCCGACGCCGACCGCCTCGTCGACTATCTGACCTGTCGCGACCTGACCAAGTGTCAGGTGGGGCAGGGCAAGTACATGCCGGTCATCGCCCCTGATGGTGGGATCGTCAACGACCCGGTCCTGCTTCACGTCGGCGAGAACCGCTGGTGGATGCAGCTGGCCGACTCGGACGCCGGTCTATACGCCCTCGGTGTGGCTGCAGGCCGGTTCGATGCCGAGGTGACCCTGCCCGATGTCCACCCGATGCAGGTGCAGGGCCCGCTCGCCGCCAGGACGCTGCAGAAGCTGGTCGGCCCGGCCATCTACGACATCAAGTACTACTGGCTCGGCGAGTTCGAGATCGCGGGCACCCCGGTCGTGATCAGTCGCACCGGTTGGACGGCGATCCCCGGATTCGAGATCAACCTGCTCGACTCGTCCATGGGCAGGGAGCTGTGGGAGGGCGGTGGCCGCCGCCGGAGAGGAGTTCCGCATTCGTCCGATCGCGCCGTGCGAGGCTCGGCGGATCGAGGCCGGGATCTTCAACTACGGATCCGATATGACCCTCGACGACACGCCGTTGCACGTCAGTGGCATGGAGCGTCTCGTCGAGCCGCAGAACCAGGATTACATCGGCAAGACCGCCCTGGAGCGGCTGGCATCACAAGGTGTCGACCGGAAGCTGGTGGGGATGCTCCTCGAGGGTGACCAGTTGCGAGCGGAGCTTTCCAGGGTCTGGCCGGTCTTCCATGAGGGACGGCAAGTCGGTCGCGTGACCGACGCAGTTTGGTCACCCGGCCTGGAGCGCAACATCGGCTACATGTGGGTCCCGTTCGATCTGTCACAACCCGGGGCGCGGCTGGAGGTGGTCACCGAGGACGGGCGGGAGCTAACTGCGATCGCGGCCTCGCTCCCATTCGTCGATCCGAAGAAGAAGTACCCGGCTCAGAGCCTCAAGGCTTAGCGGTCAACCGCCGGTCGGCAGGTTGTGTCGCCATGGGACCGATGGCCCGGTCGCTCACCCGACCTGCGATCATCGGTGACTATGACCATGCCAACACCCAGCCCCGCCACTACCTGGACTGCCAGAGCCAACGCCCGGGTTCTCGAGGAGCTGCCTTTCGAGGACACGACCGACTTCGACAACGCACGCCGCGGCCTGATCGTCGAAAGCCAGGGTCAGATCACCAACGCCGAAGGACGCGTGGTTTGGGATATGGACCGATGGGGCTTTCTCGACGGCGACGCCCCGGAGACGGCCAATCCGAGCCTGTGGCGTCAGGGCCGGCTCAACTCGATCGCCGGCCTGTTCCAGGTCACCGACGGTATCTATCAGGTTCGTGGCTACGACCTCGCCGTCGTGAGCTTCCTTCGAACAGATGCCGGGTGGGTTGTTGTCGATCCGCTGATCACTGTGGAGCCGATGGACGCTGCCATGCGGCTGGTCAGAGAGCACGTGGCCGACCTGCCCGTGGTGGCGGTGATCTACAGCCACAGCCATGTCGATCATTTCGGAGGGGTAAGAGCCGTCGTCTCCTCTGATGACGTTGCCTCGGGTCGGGTCAAGATCATCGCCCCGGTCGATTTCCTCGAAGAAGCCGTCAGCGAGAACATCATGGCGGGCAACGCCATGTCCCGAAGGGCGTCTTACATGTACGGGAACCTGGTCGGATGGGACGCCGAACACGGGATCGGAGCAGGGCTCGCCCAGCTGACATCTACGGGCCGGGTCAGCCTTCTTCCCCCGACGGACATCATCAGCGAGACCGGACAAGAGTTGACCATCGACGGGTTGCGGATCGTGTTCCAGCACACCCCTGGCGCCGAGGCTCCGGCGGAGTTCTGCTTCTACCTGCCGGAGCGGAAAGCGCTGTGCATGGCCGAAATCGCCAGTCACACCCTCCACAACGTCTACACCTTGCGGGGGGCCAAGCTGCGAGACGCCCTTGCCTGGTCTCGTCATATCAATGACTCGATCCGACTGTTCGGGGACGTGACCGAAGTGGTGTTCTCGTCGCATCACTGGCCGACCTGGGGCAAACCCGAGGTCGTCTCCTTCCTCAAGGGGCAGCGTGACCTCTACCGCTACATCCACGACGAGACACTTCGTCTCGCCAATCACGGATACACCATGACCGAGATCGCCGAGATGATCGAGCTCCCCGATGGGATCGCACAGAGTTTCGCCAACCGCGGCTATTACGGCTCGGTGAATCACTGCGTCAAGGCGGTCTACGTGTACTACCTGGGGTGGTTCGACGGGAACCCGGCCAATCTCCATCCGCTGCCACCGGTCGAGACCGCCAAGAAGACCGTGGAGTACATGGGAGGCGCCGCCGCAGTCCTCTCCAGGGCCCGGGAGGATTTCGACCGGGGAGAGTACCGATGGGTGGCCCAGGCGGTGAACCACGTCATCTTCGCCGACCCCGACAACTCGGAAGCGAGAGAGCTGCAGGCCGACGCCCTGAAGCAGCTCGCGTACCAAGCGGAGAACGGCACTTGGCGGAACTTCTATCTGAGTGCCGCCAAGGAGCTGAGGGACGGAGTGATGGCTCTACCGAGTCCGAGCACCAGTAGTCCCGACCTGGCCCGGGCCCTGACCACGGAAATGCTGCTCGACTATCTGGCGGTGCGGCTGAAGGGGCCGGAGGCTGCCCACCTCGACCATGTGTTCAATCTCGAGCTTGCCGACTCCGGTGAGAGGTACATGCTCGAAGTGGAGAATGGGGTCCTCAATCACACCAAGGGCGTGACCGCCGGGTCTCCGACTGTGACGGTGCGCACCACCCGGGCCGACCTCGATGCTGTCATCCTGGGCGAGACCGATTTCGCCGAGCAGGTCTCGAATGGCTCGATCGAGATCGAAGGCGACTCCGGGGCATTCACCGTGTTCCTCGGGCTGCTCGACAGTTTCGACTTCTGGTTCAACATCGTGACGCCGTAGCGGCGCGAGGGATCAGCATGCTTGGTCAAGCCATCGGTGGTCTGCTGCCTGCGGCGGTCGCAGTTGCGCTCAGCCCGATACCGATCGTCGCCGTCGTTCTTGTGCTGGGTTCCCCCAGGGCTCGATCGAGCGGCCCCACCTTCACCCTTGGCTGGGTTGCCGGGCTCACTGTCGTCAGCGTGCTGGTTCTATTGATTGCGGGCGGCGCCGATGACCCGGACAGCACCGCTTCCAATCTCGCCGACTGGCTGAAGGTCGGAATCGGTGTGTTGTTTCTCGTCCTGGCTGTCAAGCAATGGAGGAACCGAACGGCAAGGGGCCAGGAGCCGGAGATGCCAGGATGGATGGCGACCATCGAGACCGTCGCTCCGGGGAGGGCCTTGTTGCTCGGCGCCACCCTTTCCGGTGCGAATCCAAAGAATCTGGCGCTCACAATGGCTGCAGCGGCCTCGATCGCTCAGGCGGATCTGAGCATGACCGACGAAATCATCGCGGTGGGGGTGTTCGTCCTGATCGGCTCGGTGACGGTTGCAGGCTCGGTTCTCTTCTACCTTCTGGACGCTGAGCGGGCTGCAGGGCCACTTTCCTCGGTGAGGCGATTCATGTCCGAGAACAACGCGGTGATCATGATGGTCATCCTCCTTCTGCTCGGAGCCAAGCTCATCGGAGACGGGTTGGCCGGTCTCCAGGCCTGACCGGGGACGACCCGCTCCGCCTGACCTCTCACTCCGGTTCCGGTGCCACCTCGACCCCCATGGTCTCGCTCTCCCTGCGTCGGTTCGCCACCAGGATGTAGATGGAGACGACGAGCACCCACGTCGGAAACAAGAGGACCAGCCAGAGGCTGTAGTTCACAGTGAAGAGGAGGATCAGGGCCGAGCCAAAGGTGAGGATGTTCAGCCATCTGGGCACGGTCCCGGTCCGCAACCAGATGGTGCCCAGGGAGAGCATGAAGACCGCCGCCATCCGGATGGCGTAGACAGTGCTCGCCCGGTACACGACCTCACGACCGAAGCTGTAAACGCCACTGCCGAGCATCTGCTCCGGGCTCCGGGCGTACGTCGCGACGAGGCCGGCTGCCATCGCGGCCGCGATGAAGATCATGCTCAGGAAGAGCAATCCACTTCCGAACATCACGGTCGCGAAGAAGCGGTCCTCCAGATGACCGATTCGGTCCCGCACCACTCCTATGAACCACAAGAAGGCGATTCCGGCAAACGGGAGCAGGCTCAAGGCCAGGTTCACATAGTCGGTGTTCTCCTCGAGCCATTCGCCACTGTCCGCAGGGTCGGCAGGAATCGAGAGACGGATCAGGACATAGGCCGTGCCCATCAGCAGTGCGAACAGGATCCCTGCGACGGCGGCTGCCCGGGGGGTCGTCAACCGTCGCCCGGTGGGGTAGCCGGGGTCAGGAGTCATGGCCCCAACCCCAGGGAGAGCAGGACGTCTTCGCACCGGTGGAACATGCCGAAACGACTGTAGAGGCCGGGTGTGGCCAAATCCTGCTCATTGCGGGGCCACAAAGGTCTGCCACCAACGACGGAGACGGTCTGCGTGTCGGCCTTTCACCGCGACGATGTGATTGCCGAGGGGCCTCGACAGGAGATCGTCGACAGAGCCGTGGTCGAGGTGGACCTCGAGCTGGGTCCGGCACAGGCCTTCCTCCAAGGCCCGGTCGGACGACACTCCCTCGGCCAGCCACAGGCCCTGCAGACTTTCCCCGCCGATCCGGACCAGGGTGTACTCCCCGGCTGGGAGAGTACCGGCTATGGCCACGCCGAGCCCTGACTCGAAGTGTGAGCGCAGGCTGTAGGAGTCGACCATGGTTCGTGCAATGGTGCAATGTGCGAGCAGCACGGTGTTGGACGCCTGGTCCACCCGTGCAGGGTTGGCCATCCACGATGTGGTTCCGAGCAGGGCCTGCACCCAGAGCATCCCGAGCGTGCTGGGCACGTCACCCTCGCATCCCGCGATCACGCCCTTGTCGTTCAGTTCGGCCAGCGCCAAACAGCCCGATGTTCCCACCGTCTCGAGAAGGTCGAAGCAACGGACAGTGACTGCGTCGAGACGTTGCCCGTCCATCAGATCATCGAGTGAGGGGAGGACGTCGGCCGCATGACGGACGCCGACCTCGGTCGGCTCCACCCGTTCCCAGGATCCTCGTTCCACCGACTCGGCGAGGTTGGCACCGCGCCCTTCCGGCCCGGCTGCGTGAGCGGTGATCGCCGAGGCGAGGTCGAGCGAGACGACCTCGGGGCCCCAGACACGGCGAACCTCTGCCGGTTCGGGGCGGCTGGCGATCAACCAGTCCGACACCCCGGCCACGCCGATTCGACTGTGATGCAGGCTCTGCCAAGCCTCCATGTCGCGGATCGCAGTCTCCAGGGAGACTCGATCCCCGGAACCGGACAGGTAGACGATCTGTCCCCGACGCCCCTGCTGTTGCCACCAGGCCAGGGCCTCCAGGGCGGCGGGGAGCGAGTTGTCATCGGGATGAGCGACCAGCAGCACAGGCGCATCAGGATCGGGCCGGCCGAGCCACCTGTCGGCCAGCTTTCGCTCCGTGCCTCCGGTGAGCACCGCGTAGACCAATGGGGTATCCCAGCCGCCATTCAGTGGCTCACCGCCGCAAACGGCCAACGCGTCGAAGAGCGGCTGCCAACTCGGGGACACCTGCTTCTGCTCCTGGAGACCCGAGGCGACCGGGTCATAGAAGAATCGAGTCATGACCTCATCGTGAGCGGTGATGGCGTCGCCGATCAGAGTCGAAGTGCCCTCTTCGTCGTGACCAGCCTGGGTCGTTTCCTAGATCTGCTCGACCACGAAGCGGACGACATCCGCCTTCAGGGTCTTGCCCAGGGGATTACGCGGGAGGGCATCGACGAAGTAGAAGTCCTTGGGCACCTTGTGGGGAGCGAGGATGTCTCGCGCCCACTGTCTCAGGTCGGCTGCTTCCACAGGTTGCCTGGCCACCACCACCGCCACCACCCGCTGGCCCCACTCGGGGTCCTCGATGCCCACGACGGCCGCCTCGCTGATCGCCTCGTGACGGAGGAGCACGTCCTCGACCTCGAGCGCGGAGACCTTCTCTCCACCGGTTTTGAGGATGTCGACCGACGACCTGCCCAGTATCCGATACCGGCCCTCGGCGATGACCGCGGTGTCACCGGTTCGGAACCACCCGTCGTGGGTGAAGGCTGCCTTGGTGTCCTCGGGCCGCTCCCAATACTCGAGGAACACGGCGGGCCCGCGAACCTGGATCTCGCCGGGTTCTCCATCCCGCACCGGCTCGTCACGCTCGTCGACGAGGCGCGCCTCGACGCCAGGGAGCGGCATCCCAACCGAGCCGGGGATGCGATCCCCCCGGTACGGGTTGGACAGCCCCATCCCGATCTCCGTCATCCCGTAACGCTCGAGCAGGGTGTGCCCGGACAGGTCGCGCCATCGCTCCAGGACGGGGATGGGGAGTGCGGCCGAGCCCGACACCATCAGGCGGAGTCGGGCCGCCCCTTCCTGGAAGCCGGCCCTTTCCGGCTCCGAAGCCTCCTGGAGCCGCGCGATCAAACGGTGGTAGATGGTGGGCACGGCCATGTACAGGGTGAGCTCCACATCGGCCAGCCGCTCGATCACCTTCGAGGCGTCGAAGACGGGAAGCATGTCGCAACGGGCGCCACTCCACAGTGCGCATCCGATCACGTTCACGATCCCGTGGATGTGGTGGAGGGGAAGGGTGAGAAGGATGCGATCGTCTTTGGTCCACTCCCACGCCTCGACCAGGGACACGATCTGAGCCTCGATGTTGCCGTGGGTGGTGACCACACCCTTGGGACGGCCGGTGGTGCCACTGGTGAACAGGATCATGGCCCGTCGTGACGGGTCGATTCGGGGAGGGGCCACGGGCTCGGCATCGAGCTCCTCCGCCAACAGGAGCTCGACGGCCCGTGCCTCGGCCAGGGGGCGGAGCAGATCGGCATGAGCGGGAGAGGCGACGACCGCCGATGGTGTTGTGGTATCGAGCACGTACTCCAACTCGGGGGCGGGATGGGTGAGACACAAAGGGACAGCAACACCACCCGCCCGCCAGATGGACCATTGGGTGCGGACATAGGCGAACGACGGCTCCACCATGAAGGCAACCCGGGCTTCGCCCAGATCCGCACGTCCCCCGAGAAGACGGGCCGCACCCCGATCGGAACCTGTCAGGAGATCGCGGTAGGTATAGGACCCAGTCTCGTCGCTTACCGCAGTTCGCTCCGACCAGGAGCGAACACGATCGACCAGCGGAAGTATTTCGCCCATCGGGGGCGATATAACCAGGGGACAGCTCGTCGAGGACGGGCGGCCCGGGATGTAAGGTTCAGACTCCCCATCGCGAGGCCTGCCCTGACGATCGAAGACCGGGCAACAGACAGCCCAAGCCCACATGCTGCTGCCCACACCCGTCAATACCTGGAGAGCGATGGGTTGCGAGTCGATCATCCGGCCGCGGGCAGCCTGATCCTTCTCTACACCACCGGTCGGGCCTCCGGGGAGACCCGGCGCACCCCGGTTCGCTTCTTCGAGGTCGGTGACGATTTGGTCATCGCCGCCTCCTACCGCGGCTCGCCACGTCATCCGGATTGGTATCTCAACCTGGTCGAGGACCCGAGGGTCTGGGTTCGGCGGGACGCCGACCTCTATCCGGCCACCGCACTCCTCATCGACGGCAGCGAGCGTGACCGGCTTTGGGAGTCGGTCGTGGTGGCCGACGCCCCTCAGTTTGCCGACTACCAGGCCGCCACGGATCGGGTCATACCACTGGTCCGGCTGGTCGCTGACTGACCCGGTCCATCGGTGACCATGGTCACCGAGGATCATGCACGCAGTGTTTGCGGCCGACTAACCCCC
>JBFYOJ010000234.1:0-7375 GCA_041303885.1 Acidimicrobiia bacterium
CGGCGACCACGGCCTCCTTGTCGAGGATCGCAATGCTGATGCCCTGGTGGGACTCGCTCAGAGCCTTCCCGACGCACAGGCCGACCAGACCAGCTCCGACTATGCAGACGTCATAGATCACATTCGGGCCCGAAATCCTGTCACGACGTCTCCTCCTGGGCGGTGGGGACACTAGCTGGAAGGCCAGGGGTGCTCAGTCTCACTGCACAGTGACGGAGCGGCGGGGTTAGGATCCGGAGACCTGACTTAGCTAGGAGAAGCCACATGGCCGATGGAACGGTGTTGATCGTGGGCGGCACGGGCGGCCTCGGACATGAGCTGGCCCGTCATTACCTCGACAAGGGCCGCGAAGTGATCATCACAGGAAGGGACGCAGAAAGGTCCCGCGCCAGTGCCTCCGAACTGGGCCCGGGTGCCACCGGTCTTGGCCTCGACCTGAGCAAGCCCGAAACCATCGCAAGCTCACTGGAGGCGGTGGGCCCGGTCGACAAGCTGGTATTGGCCGCAATCGATCGGGACAACAACCCGCTTCGGGACTACAACCACCTGAGCGCGACCAATCTGGCGACCATGAAGGTCGTGGGCTACACCGAGACCATCCACTCCCTGATACCCAGACTCTCCGACGACAGCGCCGTTGTCCTGTTCGGGGGACGGGCCAAGGATCGGCCTTACCCGGGGTCCACCACGGTCACCGCAGTGAACGGGGCCGTCTCGACCATGATCGTCGCCTTTGCCATCGAGTTGGCACCGATCCGATTCAACGCCATCCACCCCGGCATCGTCGGCGACAGCCCGTACTGGGAAGACAAGCCACTCGACGCAGTCATAGCCCGCACCCCGACCAAACGGTTGGCAACTATGGCGGACGTCGCCGACGCCACAGTGTTCCTGTTGGAGAACCGCTCTGTGAATGGGGTCAATCTTTATGTCGACGGTGGCTGGCTGCTCATGTAGTCCCCGGCGCCGGAGCGACCATCCCCGAAGGATCGGTGGAGGCCCCGGTTGACCGAGGAACTCGAAGGCATCGGCGATCGGCTCCGGGTCGAACGCACCAGGGCCGGGATCAGCCAACGCGAGCTCGCCCGGAGACTCGGCCTCTCGGCGAGTCTCATCTCGCAGCTGGAGAGCGGCTTGTCCAAGCCATCGGTGGGGACTCTCTATGCCATCGTCACTGAACTGGATCTGTCCCTCGACAGCCTGCTCCGTGGCGATGAGCAGCCCGAACGCGGCCGCCGTGGCCCGGGCCCGGCTCGCAACGGCAAGGGAGCCCCGCTGGTCCACCCCGAGGACAGACAAGCGATCGACCTGGCATCGGGCGTGCGATGGGAGCAACTGACCGCGGACAAAGAGGACGGAGTCGACTTCCTCCACGCCATTTACGAGGTTGGCGGGGCCTCGACACCCGACGAGTCGCTGATGAGGCATCATGGAAGGGAGTACGGCTACGTCATATCCGGGCGCATGGGAATCCAGCTCGGCTTCGACTTCTACCAGCTGGAACCGGGAGACTCGATCGCGTTCGACTCCACCGAGCCGCACCGCTTGTTCAATATCGGCGAGGACCCGGTCAGTGCAATCTGGTTCGTCGTCGGCAGGGGCGCCGACGGTCGCACCCACACGGGCTGATCGCCGATGAGCCCCGCCTCACCGATCCTGGTGACCGATGGCTTGGCCTTCGGGTTTCGCGACTTGGACCCGGCCATCCTCGACACCATGGAGGACCTCGAACGGTGGGGTCATGTCGGCAAGAATCGATAGCCTGGCGATATGGAGCATCATGCCGATTTCGCCGTGCCGATCAGCCAGAAGCTCGAGGTTGACACGAGCGCCGACCCCGGAGACGGGAAGCCGGTCATCTCGGGTCGGGTGATCGCCCTGGGGTGGTGGGTCAATCGCGACGCAGCGGAGGAGTCGGGACAGACTCCGACGGGAACCCTCTACCTCGTGGCAGATCAGCGGCGCCGACGGCCATACTGGGTCAAGCAGGCCGATCTGACCGCGATACGGCTGGTCGAATAGCCGCAGGTCATTTCCTGTGGATGTCGTAGTGGAGAGTGAGGAACAACAACCCTGCCAGAGAGAAGCGATGCTCCGTCCTCAACTCTCCTTCGGTTACGAAGACCTCGATCTCCTCTCCGAAAGCCCGCAACTGCAAGGTGGTCAGGTTGCCTTCGTCATCGACGAAGGAGAGATAGTGGCCCGCGTAGGGCACGTCGCCGTGAGAGCTCAGTAGAAGGCCGTCATTGCGAATTTGGGAGGGCACGAGGGTTGCTGTGAAGTTGCCGGTGGGGATGGGGAAACCGACCGCGACATAGGCGACTCCCTCGATCTGCTGCACCGTGTAGATCCCGATGTAGATCGGCTCCCCGTCCTGGTAGGCACGAATCCAGGCACGGAAGTCCGTGACACCATCATCGTCGAGATCGATGGCGTCGATCCAGGAGAGGATGCCACGTTGCGCCTCCTCGATCTCGAACGGGGCGTTCGCCTGACCGAGTGGACGAGCGATGGTCTGCCGGTAGATGCGGTAGGGCAGCTTCATCCAAGGCTTCCATTCGGGGTTGATCGAGAGGGTGAATCGACTGGTGTGCTCGTAGAACTCGCGGATCAACGGATGAGTCGAGTCCGGGTCGAACCTGGGGCCTCGCAATGAATCGAGCGACTCCACGATGCCGATGTCAGGCGGCTCTCGTGAAAACGAAGCACCGACACTTCGGGCATAGCGCTCCAGATAGTCGACTCCCACATGACCCGTGGCCTCTGTGAACGGGACGACGTAACGCGCCTGATCCGGCCTCATCTCCTCGCCCATGATCCAGACCTGATCCTGCCCCCGCCACAGCCATCCGGCGAGGATCCGATAGATGAGGACGGTCGACGAGACCGGGACCGCCCAACCCGCCTCCGGGGCCCACACCTCGAACCCGAGACCGACAACGACGCCAACTACGGCTCCGAGGACCACTTTCGATAGGCGAAACCCGATCGCCCCGGTTCCGGCGCCAATCAGCAGGCAGGGGATCCAGCCGGGCCAGTCCGGCAGAGCCAGCTCCAATAGCCACCCGGCCATGGCTGCGAAGAACACTGAGCCGAGGATCCGGACCGAGAGCGGCTGCGGGCGCCCCGGGGCCCTGTGGGCATCCGCCCACGCCGAGACAACGCCGAGGAGCACCCCGCCCAAGACCACCCCAGGCAGCGGGCCGACACCGAGTGCCGAGGTCATTGCAGCACCACCGACAGCCCCGATGACTCCGCCGGCAACCCCTGCCGCCACGATCTGACCGTTGGTCCGTCGCCCGGTCACCACTCCGGACGAGCCTCGGATGGCACGTTCCGAGCCTTCTTGATCCCGGCCGCGGACGCGGTCAGGGGACCCATTGCTCGGTGAGAGAAGTCACCTCTCCCCCGACCACCTCTATCCAGACTCCGAAGAAAGCCCCCCGCTCGGCGACCATGTCTCTCCACTCGGTAAAGGTGCCATAGGCCTCCCCGTTGGGGTCACCTGTTGGGTAGAAGGCCGCGTGTGCAGTCGATGAGACAGGAAGACTCCTGATCTGATCGTTGTCGTTCCTGACGTAATAGTCGTTCGGCGGGGGCTCTTCGCCATCCTCTGCTGCAGCCTCGATCGCCGCCTGGCCGGCGTACCAGCAGGCGAGGTCGAAATCGACGCTCCCCCCGGTTGAATCGACAACCAAGCCGTACCACCGTCCGTCAGGCAGGGAGGTCGTCGATCCCGGGGCGCACCCCGATCCCTCTGCGCCATCTGGCTTGGACGTAGCGGTGGTGACGGATGCGACCGTGGTCGTAGTCGCCACGGTGGTGGCCGTCGTTGGAGGCATCGTGGTGACAGTGGTGGGCGGTTCGGTGGTGGTCCCCTCACCAAGCGGAATGGTCGACCCTGTGCCACTCGTCCCGGCGCACGCGGACACGAGCATTGCCAACACCAGCACACGGATCTGCCGGTTCTTCGACACCGACCTGCGCCTAACCGAACCGGGAGAAGAAGTCGACGATTCTCTGCGTGTCGTCAGAGAACGCCCAGCGTTCCGTGACCTTTCCGTCTTTGACATGCACGATCTCCGCGGTCCGGTAGGTGAAGGGCTCGTCACCGACGTTGACCGTGGCGGTGACCAGACCGACCAGATGGTCGTCGTTGGCGAGCACATCGTGCACGTCGACCTTCAGGTCCACCCCCTCCATACCCTGCATCGACTCCAGCAAGGCCTGCTTTCCCCTGATCGGCTCGTCCGATCCGATCTGCCACCAGACCACATCATCGGCGATCGACTCTTCGAAGGTGCTCGAGTCCCCTGCGGAGAATCGCTCCATGGCCTTGCGGTACAGGGCGACGTTGGGATGCTCACTCATGAATCCTCCTCTGTGAAGACCGCAACCCGAATCTACTCCTCCAGGGACAGGTCTCATGGGGCGGTATCGTCGTCGACATGGACATCAACGGCCAGACCTGGGTGGTGACCGTCCTCGATGACGGCACCGGAGCCCTGACTCCACCCATCGAGGGCTCGACGATGACTCTCGTCTACGACGGGGAACGGGTCAACGGGACCGCCGGCTGTAACAACTACTTCGGCCCCGCAACTCTGGGTGAGACGGCGCAGGTCGGCCCTCTCGCCTCGACCATGATGTTCTGTTCCGAACCTGACGGAGTCATGGATCAGGAGATGCGGTTCCTCGCCCTGCTCGACCAGACCGACTCGGCTGAAATCACGAGCGACCGGATCGAGATGCGGCGCGGTGGCCACGCCGTGATGGTGTTGGCTCCGCTTCTGGTCGGGTTGACCGGCTCGTGGTCGGTGCTCTTCTACAACAACGGCATCGCTCTGATCAGCCCGATCCCCGACACCGAGATCACGGCCATTTTCGAAGATGGGCGTCTGCGCGGTCTGGGAGGGTGCAATCGATACACGGCCACCTACGAATCTGACGGAGCGTTGCTTCGAATCTCCCCTCCGGCCGGCACTCGAATGAGCTGCACTCAGCCCGAGGGGCTGATGTCCCAGGAAGCCAGATACCTAGAGCTGCTACCGAGCACCGCGAGCTACCTGATCCGCAACGAGCGTCTGCTCGACCTCTACGACACGGATGGGCTGCGCATCGTGCAGTTCGTCAGGATCTGACACCGGCTCAACCAACGACCCGCAAGCCCACGTCCGGGACTTCTCGGGTGACTTCTTCGACCGGCGCCAACCCGGCCAGATCTTCACGCCCGGTCATCTCACTCATTCTGGTCAGCTGCGGTGAGACCTTGCTCGCCCAGGAGCCGATTGCTCCGTTGAAAGCACGCACTGCGCCGGTCAGACCGTTACCGACTCCTTGGAGATGCCCGGCGAAGGTCGACATCCGCTTGTGCAACTCACGTGCGTCCTCGAGGATCCGATCGGCTTGCTGTAGCGCGTTGAATTCGGTCAGTAACGACCCGACGGTCAGCAACAAGGCATACAGGGCGGTCGGGCCCGTGATGATCACCCGACTCCCCATCAGCCGATCGATCAACTCGGGGTGTGCCTCGGCCGCCGCCTCGTAGACGGCCTGCGACGGGAGGTACATCACCACGTAGCCGCCCGAGGCGAGCTCGGCATATCCCTTGGCGGTCAGCTCCTTGCCGAGCCGCTCCAGCTCCTTGCCCTGTTCCATGAGCAGCCTGCCACGACGGGTGGGATCTTCCTCGGCCAGGGCGTCGAGGTAGCGGGCCGTGGGGAACTTGGCATCGATCACGATGTTCCGACCGCCGGGCAGATGGACCACGGCGTCGGGCTTGACTCCCCCACTGCTCACCTGGCAGGTGAAGTCCCTGCCCTCCACCAGTCCGCCCTGCTCGAATATGCGTTTCATCCCGATCTCGGCCCAGCCACCCCGGGCCCGATCGTTGGTGAAGAGGGCCGTGATGCCCTGCATCTGGGCACCGATGCCCCTCACCTGCTCGTCGAGGGCGGCCTCCCTCCCGGTTACCGACTGTTGCAGAGCGGCGAGCTTGGCGTCGAGCTGGGCCACCTGGGCGTCGAGGGCACCCTCACGGCCGGCCAATGTGGTCTGTACCTCCTCCATCCGCCGGGCCAGCCCGGATTCGGGGGACAGTTGGCCCGTCTCGGGACGGCTTCGTCGCGCCGCATAGACGGCGATGGCGAGCCCGATCACCCCTAGTACGGCGAGTCCCGCGATCGCCAGGGCAATCGTCCCTGTCGCTGGATCTGTCATGTCCTCGTTCCTTCTCTCCGATGTGAGGACATCGTCCCAAATGGGTGTGACATTTTTCTTGCCTAGGGTCACTCCGATGATCCATTCCGAGAATCCTTTCCGGCCCGAGCCGGGAGATCGGGACGAGGTGAGGCGGTTTCGGGGGCGTATCGCCTCCGGAGTCACCATCGTCACCGCAGGATCGGGCTCGGAGCAAACCGGCCTCACCGTGTCATCGCTTCTCCTGATCGAAGGCGAGCCGGCCGAGATACGTCTCGTCGTCGGGCCCTCCACCGATCTGTGGTCGGTCATCGCCGACGCCGGCCGCTTCGTGATCCACATCTGCCGGTTCGAACATCATCAGATGGCCGACGTCTTCGCCGGTCTCGCCCCTTCTCCTGGAGGGCTGTTCTCCTCCGTCAGGTGGACGGAGTCCGATTGGGGCCCGGTGCTGGACGATCTCCCCGACCGTCTCTACTGCACCTTCACGTCACAGGAACAAACAGGCTGGTCGGGTGTGGCTGCCGGGACGATCGATTCTGCCGACGTCTCAGACCTGACCGATCCCTTGATCCATTTCAGGAGCCGTTACCGGCATCTCGCCGATCCGCCCACAGGGTCCGCCTAGGCCTTTATCTCCCACACCCGAACGGTCCAGAGAAGACGGCTGCCGCGTTCGGTGAGCTCGATCACCCGGTCACGGATGAGACGGATCACCGCCGGTTGCTCGGCCAATGCCGATGGCAGCGGGATGTGCTTCTCGGTGAGCATCCTGATGGACGTGAACACGGAACGGGCCTTCTCCATGATCGAGCCTTCGTCCTGAAGGGTCCCGGTCGGCAACAAGAGCTTGCCTCCCTTGCGGAGAAGGCGCTTGGCCTCATCGAGCATCCGCATCGGCAACTCGGCCCCGGTCGGCCCACCGGCGAGACCTGATGGGAACCACCCGGACACCCTGGCGAACTCGTCGGGAATCCCCGATACGTCGCCGATGACGACATCGGCCGTCTGGCCCTCGGGCAGGGCTTCGAACATGTCACCCTGGAAGAATTGGACCCGATCCGCCACACCCTGCGCCTCGGCGTTGGCTGTGGCGACCTCGACCGTCCCATCTGCAGCGTCGACCCCGTAGACCATGCCGGCTCCCAGTTTGGCGGCGACGATGGATAGGACCCCG
>JBFYOJ010000235.1:0-4474 GCA_041303885.1 Acidimicrobiia bacterium
TTGCTCCCACGCGAGCAACCCTTCGAGCACGCAGATCGTGGTGTGGAACGACGACGCCCTCGCTTCGGCCCAGCAGTTCCAACCACCGTCGGGGAGCTGATCGCCCATGAGACGCTCGACGATGCCGTCGACGACCTCGCCGAAGTAGGCGCCGTTGGCGACCACCAGTCCGTTGATGCATGGCTCGGTCTCGCCCTCGAAGTAGAGGGCGTCGTTCACGTCCCAGCGAACGTTCTCACGGACGAGGGCAACGGCCCGGCGCGCCTCGGGACTCTCGGGATCGAGCCCGTAGTCACGCAAGAGCAGAAGGGAGAAATGCGTTGCAGTCCATGCGTCGAAGAACGGCTTCGACTCATCGACCCAACCTGGCCGATAGGTACCGCCGTCCCAACGCCCATCGGCGTCCTGCAGCGCGAGCAGTTGTCCGCCCCAACCTTCGACCGACACACGCGCTCGCTCGGCGGCCACCTCACCGGGAGCGGAGTCGGTGAGGTCGCGAAGAGCCTGCCATCGGATCGCGGGATCGCCGTCCAGCAGCCAATCGGTCGTGGTCACGATCGAGGAGGCTACGGGCGGGGAGCGACCGGGGTCAAGAGGGTCCAGAGACGGCTGAGGCGACCACCACCAGCCCACACCGGAGTTTCCACACCCCGGGCCTTCCCTTATACTTCATGACTCCGCGAACCCCCCAAGGGGTGTAGCTCGAATTGGTAGAGCGCCGGTCTCCAAAACCGGAGGTTGGGGGTTCGAGTCCCTCCGCCCCTGCCAGTCTTTGTTTGGACCTACGATCAGGAAGAACTGATGAACCGAGAGATGCGCCGGATGCAGGAACGCGAAGAGCGTCTGCAGAAAAAGGGCGACACAGGCCGAGACAAGGCCCAACGTCGCGCTTCTGCCCTGCAATCGAAGGCTCCGGCCACCGAGCGCAAGTCGCTTTGGGCGCGATTCCGCAACTATCTCCACGAGGTTCGTCAGGAAATGCGGAAAGTGACCTGGCCCACCCGGGACCAGATGATCGCCTTCACCGCTGTGACCGTCATCACTTCGGTCATCCTCACCTTCGTGGTCTTCGGACTGGATGTCGTGATGAAGGAATTCGTCTTCTGGCTGGTGGCGAGGTCCTGATGCCCGACCTGGTCGAAACCACAGAGATGGAGACAACCGACGTGGACACCACCGAAGCCGTGACTTCCGAGGCGGCGGAGGTCGAGCCCACCGAGCTCGATGTGCAACCGGTCGAAGCAGCGGAACCGGTAGAAGCTGCGGAGTCGGTAGAAGCTGCGGAACCGGTAGAAGCTGCGGAACCGGTCGACGCCGTCGAAGCGGTCGACGCCGTCGAAGCGGTCGACGCCGCCGAAGCTGCCGAAGCTGCCGAAGTCGTTCCCGAAAGACCGGCGAGCCCGTACGACCTGCCGGGTGACTGGTACGTCATCCACTCGTACTCGGGTTACGAGAACAAGGTGAAGGCCAACCTGGAGACCCGCATCCAATCGATGCACATGGGAGACCGCATCTTTGAGGTCCATATCCCGATGGAAGACGTGGTCGAGTTCAAGGCGGGTAAGAAGGTCACCGTCCCGAAGAAGGTCTT
The DNA here is from genome assembly GCA_041303885.1 of Acidimicrobiia bacterium. Taxonomy (GTDB): domain Bacteria; phylum Actinomycetota; class Acidimicrobiia; order Spongiisociales; family ZC4RG35; genus JARDZU01. Next base: position 1,592 of record JBFYOJ010000235.1, read on the forward strand.
CCCCGGGTACATCCTGGTCCGCATGACCCTCGACGACGACTCCTGGTACGCAGTGCGCAATACCCCGGGCGTGACCGGTTTCGTCGCCGGGAACGCCCAGAAGCCGACCCCACTCTCCAGACGCGAGGTGGAGCGGTTCCTCGGTGTCCAGGAGGAAGAGGAGAAGGCCAAGCCCCGTTTCAGGCCGGAATGGGAGGTTGGCGAGCAGGTTCGTGTGGTCACCGGGCCGTTTGCCGACTTCAACGGGGTCATCGAGGACATGAACGTCGATCAGCAGAAGGTCACGGTCCTCGTCAACATCTTCGGCCGGGACACACCGGTCGAGCTCGGTTTCGAAGATATCCAGAAGAGTTAGTACCGGCACCCGGTACGGAGAGAACAATGGGACGTAGAAGACTTGTAACGACGCTCAAACTGCAGCTTCCCGCCGGTCAGGCCACCCCGGCGCCACCGGTGGGCACCGCCCTCGGCCCGCACGGGGTGAACCTGATGGACTTCGTCAAGGCGTACAACGACGCCACCGCCAGCCAGCGTGGGCAGATCATCCCTGTCGAGATCTCGATCTACGAGGATCGCTCCTTCGACTTCGTGATGAAGACCCCGCCGGCCGCCGCACTGCTTCGCCAGGCGGCCAAGGTGGAGAAGGGCTCCGGCGAGCCCAACAAGACGAAGGTCGGCAAGGTCACCAAGGCTCAGGTCAAGGAGATCGCCGAGATCAAGATGCCCGATCTCAACGCCATCGACCTCGACGGTGCGATGAAGATCGTGGAGGGCACCGCCCGCTCGATGGGCATAACGGTCGAAGGCTGAAGCCCTCGATCTTCGTGTAACCGGCACCCGAGGGTGCCCTGGTGGGAGGCCATAGGGCCGCCTGGACCACAAGGAGAGACAATGGCCAGACATGGCAAGAAGTACCGCGAAGCATCGATGCGGTACGACAAGGAGACCCCCTACGGGCCCCAAGAGGCTCTGGAGCTGGTGAAGACACTGGCGCCTGCCAAGTTCGACGAGACCGTTGAAGCGGTCTTCAGGCTCGGGATCGATCCGAAGAAGGCAGATCAGCTGGTGCGTGGCACCGTGTCATTGCCCCACGGCACGGGCAAGGATGTCAGGGTCGCTGTGTTCGCTCCGGCCGACAAGGAGAAGGAAGCCACGGAGGCCGGCGCCGAAGTCGTCGGTGGCAAGGAGCTGGTGGAGAAGCTCCAGGCAGGTGGCGAGCTCAACTTCGACGTTGCCATCGCCACCCCGGACATGATGGCCGAGGTCGGCAAGTTGGGGAAGGTGCTCGGCCCGCGCGGTTTGATGCCCAACCCCAAAGCCGGGACCGTGACCCCCGACGTGGCCAAGGCCGTGTCGGAGTTCAAGGCCGGGCGCATCGAGTACCGCAACGACCGCTTTGGCAACGTCCACGTGCCGGTGGGCAAGGTCTCCTTCGAAGTCGACAAGCTGTCCGCCAACCTGGCTGTGCTCTCCGCCGAGCTGCTTCGGGCCAAGCCGGCTGCGGCCAAGGGCCGGTACCTACGGCAGATGTCGGTGTCCTCGACGATGGGCCCAGGGGTCAAGGTCGACGTGGGGAGCATCGAGGATTTCTCCAAGAACGCCGGCTGACGCCGAGGATCAGCTCGATACCAAAGACCCCCGCTGGTAGCGGGGGTCTTTGCTTGAAACAGGGGGGATCTCCGCGCTCCGGATTCCCGTGGGCTTAGAGGGCTTCGGCTGCCAGGTCCACCGTCCGCACGCTACCGACCACTCGTCTGTGGACCAGGGTAGGGGCTGGTCTCAAAAGTCGGTTACGCGACCCTCGCATATTCAGGGCCCGGAGAGCGGGTGGGGGCGGTCAGGGAAACCCACCCGATCACACGGAGACCCCCTGTTCTCAATGAACGTAGTGTCGCGCGAGGTTTCACCAGTGTCCAGGGAGATTCTGGAAATGAAGCTGGCTGTCACCGATTCTCCGCTGCATTTCACCGAGGGACCCTGTCGCCACGTTCCCGGCTTGCGTCGGGCCACCGTTATGATCGCCTCCAGGTCCTGGGGGAGTCCCTCGGGGGGTCATGGAGACTTTTCACATCCCGCGCATGCGGACCATGGCACGAAACGCCGTCCCACATCTGCTCGAGGGGACGGTGTTCCCGTTGGCCCTGTTCTACCTGGGGATGTGGCTGATCGGGATCTGGGCGGCCATTGGCATCAGCCTCGCCTGGTCCTGGGGAGCAATTGCCGGCCGTCTCGTCACCCGACGCCGTGTGCCCGGGTTGCTCATTCTGGGGGCGCTGGCATTGACCGTCCGCAGTCTGCTCTCATATCTCGCCGACAGTGTCTTCATCTACTTCCTCCAGCCCACTCTGGGCACCGTCGCATTGGCTGCGGCGTTCCTTCTCTCCGTACCGGCCGGTCGACCCCTGGCCGCCCGTCTCGCCGGCGACTTCCTGACGATGCCCGACTGGTTCTCCTCGCATCCCGCCATTCGGCGCTTCTTTCTCCGCATCACCGTGCTCTGGGCCGGAATCCAGTTGGCCAATGCAGCCATCGCCATATGGCTGTTGGTGAGCCAGCCGATCCCGGTCTATCTGGCGACCAAGACCGCGGTCACCGTCCTGATCATGGGCACGGCGATCGCCGGGTGCACCGTGTGGTTTCGCCGGGTCGTCGACCGGCATGGGCTTTCCCCATTGGAGCCGGCGCCCGATACCGTTTGAGAGGATGTCCAATCTCACCACCTCCGATGGAGTTCGTCTCCGCGCTCGTCGCTGGGCGCCGAACGCGCCCACATCCACAACGGTCGTCCTGGTCCATGGTTTCTCCGCTTCGAAGGATCATCCCGACGTCGTCGCCGTCGCCGAGGCGCTGGCTCACGCCGGGTTCGGTGTCATCTCCTACGAC
>JBFYOJ010000236.1:0-4945 GCA_041303885.1 Acidimicrobiia bacterium
AAGGAGGCCGTGGTCGCCGCCCATCAGAGCAGCCACAACAGCGGTGTCGCCCACTCAGGTCTCTACTACAGGCCCGGATCCCTGAAAGCTCGTCTCTGCGTGGAAGGGCGGCGACGGCTCAAGGAGTTCTGCATCGAGGAGGGGATCGGCTTCGAGGAGTCCGGCAAGCTGGTGATTGCAGTCACACCGGAGCAGGTCGCAGCTCTCGACGAGTTGGAGCGGCGCGGCGCTGCGAATGGGCTCGCCGGCATGAGACGCCTCGACCCTGCGGGTCTCCGTGAGATCGAGCCATCGGCCACCGGCATCGATGCTCTCCATGTGCCTGAGGCCGGTGTCGTCGACTTCCCGGCCGTGGCGGCGAGGTTGGCCGCCATCCTCGGCGCGGGAGGGGCCGACATCCTCATCCGGCACCCGGTCGAGTCGATCACCCACGACACGGCGGGGGTGAGGATTCATGCCGCAGACAAGGAGATTCGTGCCAGGGTCCTGGTCAATTGCGCCGGGCTCCAATCCGACCTCGTCGCGGGTCTCGCCGGTGTGTCCAGCCCGGTCCGCATCGTGCCGTTCCGCGGCGAGTACTACACCCTCGTTCCCGAGGCCGCGGAGCTGGTTCGGGCACTGATCTACCCGGTCCCCGACCCGCGATTTCCCTTTCTCGGTGTCCACTTCACCCGGCGCATCGACGGCAAGGTGGAAGTCGGCCCAAACGCAGTGCTGGCGCTGGGCAGAGAGCACTATCGGGACAGGAGCCCCAACTGGGCGGAGTTGCGGGCGACACTGGCCGCCCCTGGGTTCAGGAGACTCGTCCGGAGGCATTGGTGGACCGGGGCAAAGGAGATGATCCGGTCACGATCGCGCTCGATGTATGCACGTTCGGCACAGTCTCTGGTCCCGGGGATCAGGCGCGATCATCTGGTCCGCGGTGGGGCAGGGGTGAGAGCCCAAGCCTTGGCGTCGGATGGACGGCTGGTCGACGACTTCGTGATCGAGGAGTCGGGATCGACCATTCATGTCCTCAACGCGCCATCACCGGGAGCCACTGCCAGCCTGGCGATAGGAAGCTATGTGGCCGACTTCGCCACCCGGCATCTGGAAGGGAGATAGCAGGGGCGAAGTGTGTAGTGTCACTAAGCATTGAGTGACGCGGACAACCAGTCGACAGTGGCCGTCCTCGGGATCGGCCGCATGGGCGCGGCCATGGCCGGGGCCCTCCATCGCGCCGGGCATCCGTTGGTCCTCTGGAATCGAAGCCCGGCCAAAGCCGAGGTGATCGCCGCAGGCACCGGCGCAACGGTGGTCGAGAGCCCCGCTCAAGCCGTGTCCCTCGCCGGGGTGGCAATCTCGAGCCTGGCCGACAACGAAGCGGTGGAGAACGCCTACCTCGGTCCGGGCGGCGTCATCGAGGGGTCTCATGCTGGTCTGGTGATCTGTGAGATGAGCACCATCGACCCCCAAGTGATCGAAAGAGTCGGAAGTGAGGTGGATGCAACCGGCGCCACCCTCCTCGACTCACCGGTCTCGGGCAGCGTGGCGACAGTCGAGCAAGGCGCGCTCACAATCATGGTGGGTGGTGACGAAGACGCATTGGAGAGGGTGCGCACGGTGCTGGAGGTGCTCGGGGCCCGCATTGTTCATACCGGTGAACGTGGGTCGGGGGCCGCCACCAAGCTGGCGGTAAACGCCCTCGTCCACGGTCTCAACGTCTCGCTCTCGGAGGCCCTGGTCCTGGCCGAAAAGGCAGGTGTCGATCGAAAGACGGCATACGAGGTTTTCGCCACCGGGGCAGGGGGCGCCCCCTTCGTCCAATACAAGCGGGCCGCCTATGAGGACCCCGATGGCGCTCCCGTGGCCTTCAGCCTGGATCTGGTGGCCAAGGACCTCGAGCTGATAACCGGCCTGGGAGAACGGGTCGGCGCACCAATGGCGCAGGCTCGAGTGGATCTGTCCATAGTCAGGGAGGCGATCGATGCCGGCTACGGCGATCGTGACCTCAGCGCCATTGCCGTACACCTCCGGTCGACCAGTTGAGAACAAGGAGAAATCCATGAGAGATGAGTTCCCCGTAGCCACCAGCCCGGCGCCAGGCGTCCTGGCTGTCGACTGGGAGACCCGGGTCGACTTCGAGCGACTTCGCCAGCACAGGCTCGCCCGCACCAGGCAACTCATGGAGGAAGAGGATCTCGGAGCATTGCTCCTGTTCGAGACGTCCAACATTCGCTACACCACCGCTACCCAGATCGGCTATTGGGCGTTCAACAAGGGAGAGCGTTGGGCCCTGGTCACTCGCGAGGGAAGACCCCGGATCTGGGACTTCGGATCGGCGGCCAAGGCCCATCGGCTCCAGCTCCCGCACATGTACGACACCGAGAACTCGGTGGGCGGGAACACCGGCCTGCAGGGCGCGATCGGCCCCGAGGCCGGGCTTCATGCTCGTGCCGCCCGTGAGATCCGTCAGGCACTCGAGTCCGAGGGCTTGGCCGGTGAGCGGCTCGGAGTGGATATGGCCGAGACCGGGGTCTTTCACGCGCTCCTGGCGGAGAAGCTCGACGTCGTCGACGGCCAGCAGGCGATGATGAAGGCTCGGGAGATCAAGAGCCACGATGAGATCGTGTTGCTGACTCAGGCCTGTGCGATGGTCGACGGTGTCTACCAGGACATCTTCGAGGCACTGAAACCGGGGATTCGGGAATCAGATGTCGTGGGTCTGGCCCATGCACGACTGTTTCAGATGGGTTCGGAATTCGTAGAGGCGATCAACTCGATCGCCGGGGAGAGATGCAGCCCGCATCCCCACGTCTTCTCCGATCGGCTCATTCGCCCGGGGGATCAGGCCTACTTCGACATCATTCATGTCTTCAACGGGTACCGGACCTGTTACTACCGCACCTTCGTCGTCGGCCGCGCCACCCAGGCCCAGCGCGATGCGTTCAAGCAGTCCCGGGAGTGGATGGACGCCGCCATCGACCTGGTCAAGCCCGGGACGAGCACAGATCAGATCGCCAAGGTCTGGCCACGCGCCGAGGAATTCGGCTTCGAGAACGAGATGGATGCATTCGGTCTCCAGTTCGGGCATGGGGTCGGTGTCGGTCTCCACGAGAGGCCGATCATCAGCCGTCTCAACTCTCTGGACGCACCAATCGAGATCAAGGAGGGGATGGTCTTCGCCCTGGAGACCTACGCACCTGCCGGTGACGGCCGGTCGGCGGCCCGGATCGAGGAAGAGGTGGTGGTGACCGCGGATGGCTGCAAGGTGATCACTCTCTTCCCGTGCGAAGAGCTGATGGTGGCCAACGCCTATTGAGCCGTCCCTAGGCTGCGGTCGATGCTCCTCGCTCCCTCGCTCCATCGCGTCGGCTCCGACCAGGTCAACGTCTATCTGGTGGAGGACGCCTCGGGGGTCACCATCGTCGATGCCGGTCTCTCGGGTCAGTTTGGCGAAGTCGAAGAGGAGCTGAACGCGATGGGCCGCTCCCTCGGGGACGTACGCGGGGTGGTCCTGACCCATGGTGACACGGACCACGTCGGGTTTGCCGAGAGACTGCGAGGCGAGCACGGTGTGCCGATCTACGTCCATGAGGCGGACACAACCCTTGCCCGGGGCGAGATCAAGAAGAAGATCTCGTGGGGGAAGATGCGCCCCGGGCCTGTGCTCCGTTTCCTCTGGTACTCGGGGCGGAGGGGAGGTCTCAGGATCACCCCTGTCTCCGAGGTAGTGACCTTCGGCGACGGTGACGTCCTGGAGCTACCCGGTTCCCCCCGTGTCATCCACGTCCCCGGGCACACCCCTGGGAGTGTGGCCATCCACGTTCCTGCGGTCGATGCCCTGTTCGTCGGGGATGCGATGACCACGGGGAACGTCCTCACCGGTGCGAAGGGGCCGGCCCCGGCGCCCTTCACAATGGACCCGGTGCAGGCCCTGGCCTCGCTTGGGAAACTCGACGACGTCGGGGCGGCATGGTTGCTGCCCGGGCACGGGGCGCCCTGGCATGGTGGAGTGGCCGGTGCACTGGCCTCATACCGGCAGGTGGCGGCCGGTACGGACCGGCGCACGTCGCAGTAGGCCTAACGCGGGAGCCTGCTTAGGCTGCCCCGGTGAGGCGCTCACTGCTCACGGTGATTGTTGCTTCGACCATGGCCTGCACCTCGGCCACGGAGGAACCCGGCATCACGACGTCGACCGCGCCGCCGGCGACGACCGCGTCCCCAGTGGCGACCACTTCGGACAGTCTTCCCCAAGCAACGAGCTCGACCACCCTGGCGCCGGCACCCCCTCTGGAGGATCTCGAGCTTGTCTCGTTCCCGGTTCCGGCGGGATCCGGCCCCCACGACGTTGCCCCTGCCATCGATGGTGGGGTTTGGTACACCGCCCAGGCCTCGGGAGAGCTGGGCTGGCTCGATCCCGGCAGTGGTGAGACGAGACACATCGATCTCGGTCCGGGGTCGGCGCCACACGGCGTGATCACCGATGACGATGGCACGGCCTGGGTAACCGACAGTGGGCTGAACGCGATCGTGAGCTTCGATCCAGGCACCGATGTCGTGACGGTCTTTGGATTGCCCGACGATGTCCCCGATGCCAACCTGAACACGGCCAGCTTCGATGGTCAGGGCGTCCTTTGGTTCACCGGGCAGAATGGGTTCTACGGGTCCCTCGACCCGGCCACCGGGGAGATGGATATCTTCGCCGCACCGCAGGGCCGGGGACCGTACGGGATCACGACCACCCCCGAAGGAGTCGTCTACTACGCCTCCCTTGCCGGCTCACACATAGCCCGGATCGAGAGTGATGGTGTGGCGACCGTCATCGATCCTCCGACACCCGATCAGGGGGCCCGCCGGGTCTGGTCGGACTCGGAGGGCCGAATCTGGGTCAGCGAGTGGGACTCGGGAAATCTGAGTCGCTACACACCGGGCTCCAATCTATGGGAGACATGGCCGCTCCCCG
>JBFYOJ010000237.1:0-7251 GCA_041303885.1 Acidimicrobiia bacterium
CATCGACCGGCTGCATCAGCGCCGGGGGATCGGCGGTCGTGTCCTCGACTTGATCGCCGACGAATGCCGGGCATGGGGCGACAAGACCCTGCTCACGAGTTGGGTGGAGGGAAAAGGGTCACCGGCTCCCTTCTACCGCCGGCACGGCTTCGAGCCAACCGGGAACATCGTCGACGGTGAGATCGAAGGGCGAAGGCTTCTCCTCTGAGCTCCCCGAATGTGAGTCGGGCGTAGGGTTCGGGCATGACCGATCGAGATACACCCCGTCTTGTCCGGCCGAAGAACGATCGTGTCATCGCCGGGGTGGCTGCGGGTCTCGCCGACAGGTTCGGGATCAGCCACGGGATGATGCGGCTCTTGTTCCTTGTCTCCTTCGTCCTCCCCGGGCCGCAGCTCCTCATCTACATCGTCCTGTGGATCATCATCCCCGAAGGGGACTGAGGTCGGCTGCCCAACACAGTGGATGTCGACTCATAACCTGACGGGATGGAGGTCAGTAACGCCGACCGGGTGATCTTCCCCGAAGACGGGATCACCAAGGGCGAAGTCGTCGACTACTACACCCGGGTCGCCACCCGGATGCTCCCTTTCATTCAGGGGAGGGCACTCAGCGTGGAGCGGTTCCCACGTGGCATCCATGCCCCCGGTTTCATGCAGAAGAACGTCCCGGACCACTATCCGGAGGAACTGATTGGCCGCTACGAGGTGCCCAAGGAGGATGGGGGCACCACGGTGTACCCGGTGATCGACTCGGTTGAGGCAATCGCCTTCTTCGCCAATTTGGGTGTGATCACCTTCCATGTTCCCCCGGTCAAAGTCGCCGACGAGGATCATCCGGACTGGGCCATCTGGGATCTCGACCCGCCCCCGGGGCGGGTGGATCTGGTGCGGGAGGCGGCGGGGCGGATGCGATCCATCCTCGACGAGCACGAGATCCCAACCCTCCCACTCACTTCCGGTTCCAAGGGTTATCACCTTCGCGCCCGGCTGGAGCCGACCGTCACGTCAGATGAGGCGGCCCGGATCGCCCGCGGAACCGCGGCACTGGCCGCAGCTGCCAACGACGATCTGATGACGCTGGCGTTTCGCAAAGCCGACCGAGGAGACCGGGTCTTCGTCGATTGGCTGCGAAACGCTCCCCGGTCTACCTCCGTGGTTCCCTGGTCACTCCGTCCTCGCCATGGAGCCCCGGTTGCTGCTCCTCTCTCGTGGGAGGAGGTCGATGAGGTGGAGCCTGACGAGATCCGGCTTACGACCGTGGAGGGCCGGCTCGCCTCCGATCCGTGGTCTGAACCCGAGGCCGTCGACCTGATCCCTGCGAAGGAGACGGTGGAGCAAGAACTCGCCGCCGCCCGCATCGAGCTGGAGCCATTCGACCGTTTCCGGGCCTAGGACCGATGACCTAGCCTCGACCCGTGCTACTCGCAGACCTGGTCACCGCATCCGAGGCGGTCGCCGCCACCCGCTCACGTTCGAAGAAGATCGCCCTGCTAAGGGATGTCCTGCGTCGTCTCACACCGGTAGAAGCGCCGATTGGGGTCTCCTATCTCGCCGGCAGACCGCTGCAAGCCCGTCTCAATGTGGGATGGGCGACGATCTATGGGATAGAGGCTCAGCCTGCCACGGAGGCGAGCCTCGCCATCACCGAGGTCGACGCAACTCTCGCTGACGTGGCCGGTGCCTCGGGTGCCGGGTCGAAGCGACAGAGAGAGACCCTCCTCACCGAGCTGTTGGAGAAGGCCACCAGTTCGGAGCAGGCGTTTCTCCGGGGCCTGGTCCTGCGCAACCTTCGTCAGGGGGCATTGGAGGGGATCATGGCCGACGCGGTCGCGGCCGCTGTCGACGTTCCAGTAGAGCGGGTGCGGCGTGCAGCGATGCTGGAAGGTGATTTGGTGACCGTGGCTTCCCGTGCCCTGGCCGAAGGGCCGGCCATTCTGGGACATGCCAGGCTCACCCTGTTCACCGGGGTCCAGCCGATGCTGGCCAAGACCGCCGGCACGGCCGGTGAAGCGGTGGGGGGGATCGGCACCGCCATCGTCGAGTGGAAGCTGGACGGGGCGAGGATCCAGGTGCACCGAGACGGCGACCGTGTCGCCGTCTTCACCAGGAATCTGAGAGAGGTCACCGAGGCCGTGCCGGAGGTCGTGGCGACGGTTCTCCGGTTCCACGCCGCCAGACTCATCCTCGACGGGGAGGCATTGCTGATCGGACCGGGTGGATCACCACAGGAGTTCCAGGACTCGATGAGCCGATTCGGCTCGGAGGAGGGAGGGCCACCGCTCACTGCTTTCTACTTCGACTGTCTCCATCTCGATGGGATCGACCTCATCGACGAACCGCTCACCGCGCGCCGGACCGCACTGGCCAGTGCCGTGCCGTCGAGCGCATTGGTCGGTTCACTGATCACCGACGATCCCGAGGCGGCGGATCGCTTTTTCGACGAGAGCGTGAATGCGGGTTTCGAGGGGGTCGTGGTCAAAGATCCCTCTCAGCCCTATGAGGCGGGAAGGCGTGGGGCAGGGTGGCTCAAAGTGAAACCGACCCACACTCTCGACCTGGTGGTCCTGGCAGCCGAATGGGGGTCGGGGCGCCGGGAGGGTTGGCTGTCCAATCTCCATCTCGGCGCCCGGGACGATGGCGGTGGATATGTGATGCTGGGCAAGACTTTCAAGGGCCTGACGGATGAGATGCTGGCCTGGCAGACGGAGCGATTCCTCGAGATCGAGGACGACCGGACCGGTCATGTCGTATACCTCAAGCCGGAGATCGTCTACGAGATCGCCTTCGACGGGGTGCAGCGCAGCACCCGATACCCGGGCGGGGTGGCGCTCCGATTCGCCCGGGTGAAGCAATACAGGGACGACAAGAGACCCGACGAAGCCGACACGATCGACACGGTGCGGGGGTTCATGCGCGGCTAGATCGGTGTGGCGGTGTCGGCCACGGGAGAACGCAAGCAGATCGACGTCGCCGCCGATGAACAAAGTGGTATAACCGCGCACCTCTTGGAGGGTGTCAGTTGGCGCTCCATCTCGACGACAAATGGATCTGGGACTTCTGGCTGGCCGAAACCGGTGGGCTGCACCACGTCTTCTACCTCCAGGCACCCAAATCGATCGGTGATCCCGAGCTGCGCCACTGGAACGTGTCGATAGGTCATGCCATCTCCACCGACCTGATCGACTGGGAGGTCCAGCCCGACGCCCTGGCGCCAGGGCCCCGAGGAGCCTGGGACGACAAGACGACGTGGACCGGGTCTGTCGTCCGTCACAACGGGCTGTGGCATCTGTTCTACACCGGCACCTCCAATGCCGAGGATGGCCTGGTGCAGCGGATCGGGCTGGCAGTGAGTGACGACCTCGAAACCTGGGAGCGTCATGGAGATCAGCCCGTGATCGAGGCCGACCCCCGGTGGTACGAGACCTTCGACTCGGCCGACTGGCACGATCAGGCGTGGCGCGACCCCTTTGTCTTCCTCCATGGCGACGGGCTGTTCCACGCCACCATCACCGCCCGTTTGAATCTCGGGCCCCGTCACGGCCGCGGGGTGGTGGCCCATGCCAGATCCCGAGATCTCCTCGACTGGGAGGTCCTCCCCCCGATCACACGACCGGATGGTTTTGGCCAGGTGGAGGTGAGTCAGCTGATCCCATACGGTGAGCACTGGTATCTCACTTTTTGCAGTGACCTGCCCACCCAGAGTGAGACCCGCAGAGAGTCCGGACCCGGCACCGGCACCTATTACCTGCGAGCGCCCGAGGCCTTCGGCCCCTATTCACTCGGTGACGCCCAGGCACTCGAGGCGGACCAATCCGGGTCCAAGTACGCCGGACGGCTGGTGGATCTCGGTGACCGCGGTCTGGCCTACCTTGCCTGGGACCGGGTGCGACCGGGCTCGCACTTCGTTGGCGCTATCTCGGACCCGGTGCCGGTGCTGGTGACGGAAGAAGGTCATCTCCGACTGGCCAACCGTCTGTGACCACCTCCTGGACCAGAGAGCAAGTCGCACTGCTCGATGAAGGTCCCACAACGCGCACCGGGGCTCTTCAGATCGATGAGACGGAGAGGATGCTGCCCGATCTGTATCTGTGGGATCTGTGGCCGGTGCGGCTCCACGACGGGACACTGGCGAGCATCGACGGAACGGAAGTCTGGATGGCTCTGTCTTCATCGTCGTCGCTCGACCCGGGACAGCGCCACGATGTGGCCAGGATCAGACTCATCTCCCGTCACGATGACCTATGGTCCGATCTCGGCCCGCTGTTTCCCGATGGTGCCTCGCCGGGAAGCCGTGAGTGGGCAGGATGTGCCACGTTCCACCCGGAGTCAGGTGCTCTCGACGTCTACTACACCGCCTCCGGGATGGCGGGGGAGAGCCGGCCTACCTTCGCCCAGCGCATCGTCCAGACCTCGGCGACGCTCCAAGCCGATGGCGGGGTCCGGTTCGGCGACTGGGCGCAGCATCGAGAAGCGGTGATACCGGGGGGGAGATACCAGTCCACAGCGGATCAGCACAGCGGTGAGCCAGGGTTCATCAAGGCCTTTCGTGACCCGTTTCGGTTCACCGACCCGGCCGACTCCCGGGAATACCTCTTGTTCACGGCGTCGCTGGCCGACTCGGCGACCGACTTCGATGGCGCCATCGGCATCGCGGCCCGAGAGGAAGGAGGATTCTTTTCACTCCTCCCGCCCCTGGTCGAGGCTGATGGGGTGAACAACGAGTTGGAGCGACCTCATCTGGTCGTTCGCAACGATTCCTACTACTTGTTCTTCTCGACGCAGGCGCGGACGTTTCACCCAGATGTGACCGGTCCGACCGGTCTCTACGGGTTCGTCGGCCCTTCAATCACCGGCCCGTGGGAGCCGCTGAACGGCTCCGGCTTGATCCTGCGCAATCCGGACGAGGAGCCCTACCAGGCGTATTCGTGGCTGGTCCTGAACGATCTCCGGGTAGCAAGCTTTGTCGACTTTCACTCGTTGAATGGGCGCCGACCCGAGGAAGTGGAGGGGGCCGGAGAGGGGCGCGAACATTTTGGAGGGACTCTCGCCCCATGCGAGACGATCTCGGTCGAAGGGTCGACCGCCCGCCTGCTGCCTCGGCGCTGACCGGCGCTCTGCTCAGATACGGGCGATGCGCTCGACCAGCAGGTCGAAGAACCGATCGGAGTCGATCTCGTGCATGACCATGGCATTGGGCACCTTGTCGGTGACTTGCCACCAATCGATGACGGTCATCCCCTGGGTTGCGCCTGGGGCGGTCTCGATGTGCACATGGGCCCGCTTGCCCGAGAACATGCCCGGGTCGAGCAGGTAGGCAATCACCGTTGGATCGTGCAGGGGCCCTCCGGGAAACCCGTACTTCTCCATGTCCCATCGGTCGTAGAAGTCGAGCATGCCGGCCACTGCATCTCCGGCTGCTGTCCCCAGGGCTCTGAAACGATCGAGCCGATCCGGCGTGCCCAGAGCCTTGTGGGTCACATCCAGGGGAAGCATCACGAGGGGTATGCCGCTGGTGAAGACGACGTGGGCGGCGTGAGGGTCGACATATATGTTGAACTCGGCGGCGGGCGTTGTGTTGCCCCCTTCGAAGAAGCCGCCACCCATCAGCACCAACTCCTTGATCCTGGGGGCAATCTGCGGCTCCCGAACGAGGGCGAGCCCAATGTTGGTCATCGGGCCCAGGGTGCACACCGTGACGGTGCCTTCGTCCTCGGTCATCAGGATCTCGACGATCCGATCCACCGCATGGCCCGGGGCGGGTTGGAGCGATGGCGGAGGAAGGTTGGCCCCGTCGAGCCCGGTGGGACCGTGGACGTACTCGGCAGTGACCAGAGGGTTGACCATGGGGCGGACCGAGCCGGCGTGCACCGGCACGTCGCGGCGATTTGCCAACTCGACCAGTGCCAGGGCGTTGGTCACGGTCAACGGCAACGGAACATTCCCGGCGACCGTGGTGACGGCCCGCACGTCGAGGTCGTCCGGCGAGGCGAGGGCGACCAGGAGGGCGACTGCGTCATCCTGGCCAGGGTCGGTGTCGATGATTATCGGACGGGCGATGGCGGCAGGCTAATCATCGGCCGAGACTGCGCTCCACCTCCGCTGCAGTGGGCATGGCTGCAAGGCCGCCTCTTCGAGTCGTGGCGAGAGTGGCTGCTGTCGTGGCCCAAAGGGCGGCTGAGGGCAGCGGCTCCCCCCGGCTCAAACCATGAGCCAGGGCGCCGCAGAAGGCGTCGCCAGCCCCGGTGGTGTCTATCGCATCCACGATGGCCGCCTCGATCGGTGTCACGGTGATGTCATCGATCACGACGCAGCCCTCGGAACCGAGTGTCACCACCGTGGCTCCCAGGTAGCCCAATCGGTCTGCGGCCTCGATCACCTCTTCGAGGCTCGCCGGGTTGGGGACCCCGGCGAGAGTTGCCAGCTCAGATCGATTGGGGATGAGCACGTCGGCCCGATCCAGCAAGGCCTTGGGCAAGGGTCGTGCGGGCGCCGGGTTCAGGCAGAAGAGACCTCTGGCCGCGGAGGCTGCAGCCAGCACCACCTCCATCGGGATCTCAAGCTGCGCCAGGACGACCTTGGCCTCCCCGATCAGCTTCCCGCGTGCCGAGATGTCCGCCACACCGAGAGTCGAGTTGGCTCCAGGGCTGACCACGATCGAATTCTCGGCATTGTCATCGAGGGTGATCACCGCCAAACCGGTCGGCGTCCCCCGGTCGATGCTCACGCCGGTCACGTCGATCCCTTCGGTCGAGAGGAGCGAGATGAGAGATGCTCCTTCGTCGTCGTTGCCGACCCGGCCAATCATGGCAACGCTGCTCCCCAGTCGCGCCGCGGCTACCGCCTGGTTGGCGCCTTTGCCGCCGGCACCCGAGTAATGGGACCGTCCGAGCACGGTCTCGCCCGGGGACGGGTGGCGTTCGGTCACGATGGTGAGATCGTGATTGATCGAGCCCACCACGACCACGTCAGCACCCATCGCCCCAGGTTATTGGAAGGTCTCAAGCGGTCGGTACATCGACCCAAGGCCCTGAAACGCGTGATCGTTATCGAGGACGGGTAAGTTTCCGTCATGGCCCAGCAGCCCGTGGAGATGATCCTGCTCCGACAAGCTTCGAGCTATCTCGCCATCCCGATGTGGATGATGGACGACGCCGGAAACCTCATCTATTACAACGAGTCGGCAGAGGGCTTGCTCGGCATCCGGTTCGACGATGTAGGGCCGGTCCGAGCCGAGCAGCTGGTGGGAGCGTG
>JBFYOJ010000238.1:0-3897 GCA_041303885.1 Acidimicrobiia bacterium
AAGGTCTTGCGGTAGGCCTCTGGCATCCAGTCGGTCGGTTCGATCTTGTCCTCGGCCTCGATGATCGAGGCGAAGCGCTCCTCGGGTGTCATCCGGTCACGGTACCACAAACGAACGTTCGTTTGTTCGGAGCCGACATCTCCGCACTAGTCCATTCGTGTCAATCCGAGACGCCCCTGGCGACGTGGGAAAGCGGGACGAGAGTGACCGGGGCGCAGGGAAGCGCTCGATGGGGATCTGCCGAAGGAGGCAACACCTCCGGTATCTTGGCTTGCAACACGACGCCTGTTTCGGCGAGACCCCCTCGATGTGATTCCCTGGTTCTCAAAGCCCCAGATCACCCGAAGGGAGGGCCCCCCTGGGAGGCCCTCCCTTCAAAGGCCACATGCCGGGAAGACACATAAAAGTCCAAGGGCGTCACCGCCGCCGGCCTCGCCACGTCGCAGCCAAGCGCCGGCCGTCGCCCGTCGAGAGGGTCCTCGTTCTGTCCGCAACGGTGATCCTGGTGGCCGCAGGGGTGGGCACCGCCTCGGCGATCACGCACTGAACTCAGCTGACGAACGAACCGACCTGCTCACCGTTGAGATAGACGTCACGGGATTCTTCGGCCCAGCTCCCCAGGGGCACGGCAATGATGAACTGCTCGATCACCTGGGCGCAGGATTGGCCGACGGCTACCTGGGAGATCATCTCGATCTCGATTGCCTCGCCGGTGTCCTCGGCGGTCCAGAAGACCTCATGACACGGGGTCGGCTTGTCGCCGGTCACGTCGAGCATGACCTGGATCGGGTAGCTCTCCATGATCCTGAGCTCTGCACTGGTCACCCACACCTCGCCGCCGATGCTCCCGTCGATCGGAGGACGAGGCTCGGGGATCGATCCAACCGGTTGGCCGATCGGCTCGTCGCCGTCCGATACGACCGGTTGATCGGGCTCGACAGTGGTCGTTGCGGTGAGAGCAGCGGTGCTGGTGGTGACGCCGGCGCCGCCAACCACCGCGCGGTCGCCACAGGCGGCCACAGCCGCGATCAGAGCCAGGAGAAGGAGATGCTTTCTCATCCCGGTTAGATGCCGGTCGTCGTCGGACCGGTTCCCGGGCACCTAGGCGAGTGCGACGAGATCGAGCAACTGCTCATCGAAAAAGCGCATCTCGCCTTCAGGCATCATCACGGCCCGGTCCGGCATGAGTTGTGCCACGAAGTCGGTGTCGTGGCTGACCAGGACCACCGTGCCCTCGTAGATGGTCAGCGCGTCCAGCAGCGCCTCCTTCGCCTGGGGGTCGAGGTTGTTGGTCGGCTCGTCGAGCAGCAGGACGTTGGGCCGAGCCGCCACCAGCATGGCCAGGGCCAGCTTGGTCTTCTCCCCACCCGAGAGAGTCGTTGCGTCCTGATCGACCTTGTCGGCCAGGAGGAAATGGCCCAGCAGCGATCGGAGAGCCTGGTCCGTGAGCCCTCCACCCTGCCGCATATGGTCGAGGACAGACATCCCATCGATGATCAGCTCGTGCTCCTGGGCGTAATAGCCGAGACTGGCGTTGTGCCCCAACGAGACCTCACCGAGGTCGGGGCGCTCGACACCGGCCAGGATCCTGAGAAGGGTTGTCTTGCCCGCGCCGTTCAGCCCGATGAGGAGCATGCGCTCGCCACGCTCGACGGCAAACTCGACGTCGACGAAGACGAGGTTGTCCCCGAACGACTTGGCCAGGCCCAAGGCAGACAATGGCACCCGGCCCGAGGCGGCGGGTTGGGGGAAGGCCACCTTGACTTTCTTCCCGCCTTTCTGGACCTCGACCAGCTCCCGCTTCATCCGGTCGACCCTTGTCTCCCAAGCCCTCGCCGCCTTGGCCATCTTCTCCGTGGTGCCCTTGAAGCGACGTATGTTCTCCTCGAGCCGGGCGATTGCCTCGTCCTGATGCCTGCGCTCTTTCTCCTTCTGCTCCCTGCGCCGATCCCGCTCGGCCAGGTAGTGGGTGTAGTTGCCCCGATAGGCCTCGAGCTCTCCGTGCTCCAGCGCGAGGACGGAGGTGATCGCCTCGTCGAGCAACGGCAGATCGTGGGAGACCACCAGCATTCCCCCCTTGTAGGAGGAGAGCCACTCGATGAGCCAGGCCTTGGCGTCGAGGTCGAGGTGGTTGGTCGGCTCGTCGAGGAGCAGGATGTCGGTGTCGGCAAAGAGGATCCGCGCCAACTCGACGCGCCGCCTCTGTCCACCCGACATGGTCACCACGGGCTGCCCCAGCTCCTGATTGCCAATGCCGAGGGCGGCCGCCAACCGCTTCGCCTCGGCCTCGGCCACGAACCCTCCCTTGGCCTCGAATTCATCGTGGAGCCGGGCGAACCTCTCGATTCCCCGGTCTCTCTCCGACCCGGTGAGATCGTGAAGACGGTGGCGAGCCTCCTCGATTCGTCGCTGCAAGGCCCCGATCTCCCGGGCCATCAGGATCCGTTCCAGTGCGGTCGCATCGGGATGCTCGAGATCGGGCAGCGCCGCCTCCTGTGAGAAGTAACCGATCTGGCCCGATCTGAGGACCGTCCCTTCCATCGGGGCGAGCGCTCCCATCAGGGTCCTCATCAAGGTGGTCTTCCCGGCACCGTTACGGCCAACCAGGCCGATCCGGTCGCCTGACTGCACGCTGAACGAGGCCCCATCGAGAAGCGTGCGGGGGCCAACGGCGATGCGGAGGTCGCGTGCGATCAACATCAGGTCACTCGGTCACACAGACGTTAGGAGCCGGGGACCGGCTACCCGGGATGATTAACCGCCCTCCCGACGTGATCGCGGCTCGGCGGGCACTAGGTTGCGCAGCCGATGGTCACGCGGTTCAGGGCTTTCTTCGACTCACCGTTCCTGCGGAGGGTGAGCTGGCACATAAAGAGGGTCGGGGAGAAGGTCGATCGCCGATTCTTCGTCTCCCTCTTCATCGGGCTGGTCGTGTTCCTCGGGGTGGCCGCGATCCTGATTTGGCTGGTGGAAACCGACCGTTCCTGGGCCCAGTTGGGGCAGTCTTTCTATTGGGCAGGGGCGACTGTCCTCGGTTTGGGCGAAGGTGGGTTCGTCTCCGGGCCGGTCGGATGGGTGGTGGGGTGGATCCTCGGCCTGTTCGGTGTGGCGATCGTGGCCACCATCACCGGGGCCTTGGTTGGGTTCGTGATCGACTTCCTATTGAAAGAGGGACAAGGAATGGGTGCATCGGGATACCGTGATCACATCGTCGTATGCGGCTGGAACTCCACGGCGCGGGACCTCATCTACGAGCTGCAGAAGGACGAGTACGGGACCAAGGTGGTCCTGCTCCATGACTCGGAGCGAAGCCCCGCCGACGACCACGTGTACTTCGTGCGGGGTGGGACGAGCAACGAGTCGGATCTGAAACGGGCCGGCATCGAGACAGCGACGGCTGCCGTCGTCTGCCCCGTGGACGGCACCGATCAGGCCGACATGTCCTCGATACTCACCGTTTTGGCGATCGAGTCGATCGCCCCACAGGTGAGAACTGTCGTCGAAGTGAACAACCCCGACCATGTCGCCCACTTCCGCCGGGCCAATGTGAACGAGATCATGGTCACCTCCAAGCTCGCCTCTCATCTTCTCGCCCGCTCCGCGATGTACCCGGGCCTGTCCGAGCTGGTCACCGACATCGTGTCCGGTGGCGAGGGATCGGAGCTATACCGGGTCCGCCTGCCCGACGACTATGCCGGATTGACAGTCGAGGAGCTCGGGACCAGGTTGAGAGTCGACCACCGGGCGACCCTGCTGGCGGTCAGCCGCCATGGATCCACCCGGGCCAACCCGGCACCGGGCTTTCGAGTCGAGCCGGGAGACGACCTGGTGGTGGTCGCCGAGTCGCTCGGAGACCTCGAGCCTCACCAAACGACCACACCGGTCAGCTGAGAGCGG
>JBFYOJ010000239.1:0-13338 GCA_041303885.1 Acidimicrobiia bacterium
CCGCTCGGTGGTGGTGTCTTCGTCATAGGTGAACCCGAGGTCGGCATAGGGGAGGGTGAGCTCGCCCGCTCCGTACTCGATCGTCAGTTGTCGGGAGAGGAGGTCCGACGCGCGACCTGACACCGCCCCCGCCACCTCCTCGTGGGTGAGGCCTTCGACCGACACCCCGGCATAGCGGACGTTGTTGGCAACGACCTCCCCGGCCGTGGACAGGTGATTCGACCACCCCAGCCCGGCCAGGGCGAACAAGGCCAGCCCGAGGGCAAGGAACGCCCAGGAGAGTATCGAGACGGGAGCAGCATGCTTGGCCAAGGGCGATGACATGGTAAGGGCGGTCGGTTCATGTGCTGAGTATGGGGAATGCCGCAGCGGTGGCCCCGGTCGCCGAACAACCGGTGACACAGGCCGACCAGCAGCACATGGCCTGGCTCGCACGTTCGTTCGGGCGAGCCGACTACGCGCCGCTGACTGCCCAGGATCTGCGAGCGCTGATCGGCGCGGCCGAGATCGTCACCAAGCACCCGGGCGCTCACCTGTTCAGGGAGGGCGACGATGCCTTGGCGGTGTTCCTCGTGGAATCCGGTGAGGTCGAGGTCTATCGCGGGACCGGGTCGACCAGGCGGGTTGTCTCCAGGGTCGGCCCCGGATCGGTGCTCGGCGACATTGCGATGTTTGGCGGCACTCCCCAAATCTCCTCCGCCCAGGCAGCGACGCGGGTGAGGGTGTTCCGTTTACAAAGAGAGCGCTTGCTGTCGGAGTTGGCCAGGAACCCGGCTATCTGCCTTCGCTGGCTGGTCGCCGGCATCCGTCAGATGGAGGGGACTCAACGACGGGTGCTCAGGCTCATGCACAAGACCGTCCTGGGCCAGGTTGCCGATTTGCTCTGCGAGGAGGCCGATTCCCGCGGCGATGTCCACCTGTCCCAAACCACGATCGCCACGCTGCTCGGGGTGAGCCGTCAGTCGGTCAACGAGGCGCTGAGCAGGTTGCGGGAGCAAGGGGCCGTGGAGACCGGCTACCGCCGGATCCGGGTGCTCGACGCGACCAAGCTCGGGCGGATCGCGCAGAGCTGATCGACCGGTGGCCGGGCCGCACACCTCACGGCGAGGTGACGCCGGCCCGACCCAGCTGTCTCCGCCTTGCCACGCCGAGCCTCTCATACCCTTGACGCCTTTCCCGACCCCGCGGTATGCTGACCAACGACCCCAGGGTCCGGGATAGGTCGGCTTCCGACCTGTCCTGACAAACGAAACTTTCGATTGGAGGCATGCTGACGCGTCTGTTAGCATGCCTTGTCTGCGTTATCTAGATATAATCCGCATTCCTCAGGAGGCACCCCTTGGTTTCGCGCGTTGCTGAGCGCTTTTCATTTGGCAAGATCCCCGAAGTCCTACCCCTTCCCGACCTCCTCGCAGTCCAACACGAATCCTTCAAGTGGTTTCTCGACGAGGGTTTTCGTGAGATCTTCGAGGAGATCAGCCCGATCGAGGACTTCACCGGCTCCCTTGCCCTCGAGCTGACCGACCATCGCTTCGGCGAGCCTCAGATGAGCCTCGAGGAGGCGAAGGAGCGCGACGCCAACTATGCGATGCCGCTGTTCGTCACCGCCAGGTTCATGAACCGGCAGACCGGCGAGATCAAGGAGCAGCAGGTCTTCCTCGGCGACTTCCCGATCATGACCGACAAGGGCGTCTTCATCATCAACGGCACCGAGCGTGTCATCGTCTCCCAGTTGGTGCGCTCGCCCGGCATCTATTTCGATGTGACCCCTGACAAGACCTCCGACAGGGAGATCTACTCCGGCAAGATCATCCCGGGACGAGGCGCCTGGCTCGAGTTCGACACCGACAAGAAGGACACCATTGGTGTTCGGGTCGATCGCAAACGGCGCCAGTACATCTCGGCGTTCCTGAAGGCGCTGGGCATTGCCGAGACCGACGAAGAGATCCTGGCGATGTTCGACAACGCCGAGTCGATCAAGAACACGATCGAAAAGGACACCGCTCACACGAAGGAAGAGGCGCTCCTCGATCTCTACCGCAAGCTGCGTCCGGGCGAGCCGACGACGGTTGAGTCCGCCCGTGGCTTGATCCAGACGTTGTTCCGGAACCCCAAGCGCTACGACCTGACCAGGGTGGGCCGTTACAAGGTCAGTCAGAAGTACCGCGAAGAGACACCGGCCGACTACCGGGCGGAGGGCCTTCAGCTGCTCCGCGACGAGGACATCGTCGACGCCATCAAGTACCTGGTGGCACTCCACGTCGGCAAGGACACGATGATCACCCACACCGGGACCGAGGTGAAGGTCAGCACCGACGACATCGACCATTTCGGCAATCGCCGGATACGCACGGTCGGCGAGTTGGTCCAGAACCAGGTTCGGGTCGGCCTCACCCGTCTCGAGCGTGTGGTGCGCGAGCGCATGACCACTCAGGATCCGGATGCCATCACACCGCAGAGCCTGATCAACATCAGACCGGTCACCGCCGCGATCAAGGAGTTCTTCGGGACCTCCCAGCTCTCCCAGTTCATGGATCAGCCCAATCCTCTCGCCGGGCTCACTCACCGACGTCGTCTGTCGGCACTCGGCCCGGGTGGCTTGTCCCGTGAGCGCGCCGGCTTCGAGGTTCGTGACGTCCATCCGTCCCACTACGGGCGGATGTGCCCCATCGAGACCCCCGAGGGCCCGAACATCGGCTTGATCGGCTCGCTGGCCTCTTACGCGCGGGTGAACGAGTTCGGGTTCATCGAGACTCCGTACCGCAAGGTGGAGGCCGGAAAGGTGACCGCGAAGGTCGAGTACCTGACCGCCACCGAAGAAGAGCGGTTCGTCATCGCCCAGGCCAACGCCCCCCTCAAGGAGGACGGAGCCTTCCAGAACCCCCGGGTCCTGGTGCGCAGAGCCGGTGGAGAAGTCGAGTTCGTCCCGCCCAATGAAGTCGACTACATGGACGTCTCGCCGAAGCAGATCGTCTCGGTGTCGACCTCTCTGATCCCGTTTCTCGAGCACGACGACGCCAACCGGGCGTTGATGGGCTCGAACATGCAGCGCCAGGCCGTCCCCTTGCTCACAGCCGACGCCCCGCTGGTCGGGACCGGTGTGGAACAACGTGCCGCCCAGGACTCTGGCGACATGGTCGTTTCCCCGGTTGCCGGCGAGGTGGTCGAGGTGACCGGCGACGAGATCGTCGTCAAGGAGAAGGAGACCAACAAGAAGCACACCTTCGTCCTGGACAAGTTCAAGCGGTCCAACCAGGGCACGTGCATGAATCACAAGCCGTTGGTCCGTGAGGGTGACATCGTCAAGGTCGGCGATGTGCTCGCCGACGGGCCGTCCACCGAGACCGGTGAGCTCGCCCTTGGCCGCAACCTTCTCGTCGCCTTCATGCCTTGGCAGGGCCACAACTTCGAGGACGCCATCATCATCTCCGAGCGGCTGGTGAAGGACGACGTCCTCACCTCGATCCACATCGAAGAGCACGAGCTCGACGCTCGTGACACCAAGCTCGGCGCCGAGGAGATCACGAGGGACATCCCCAACGTCCCCGAGGAGGTCCTGGCCAACCTCGACGAGGAGGGGATCATTCGGGTTGGAGCCGAGGTCGGCCCCGGCGATTACCTGGTCGGGAAGGTCACCCCCAAGGGCGAGACCGAGCTGACTCCCGAGGAGCGCCTGCTCAGGGCCATCTTCGGTGAGAAGGCGCGTGAGGTTCGCGACACGTCGCTGAAGGTCCCGCACGGCGAGACCGGCAAGGTGATCGCGGTCAAGGTGTTCAAGCGGTCCGAGGGCTATGACCTGCCGCCCGGAGTGAACGAGTTGGTGCGGATCTACGTCGCCCAGCAGCGGAAGATCTCCGAAGGGGACAAGCTCGCCGGCCGCCATGGGAACAAGGGAGTCATCTCCAAGGTGCTCCCCGAGGAGGAGATGCCCTTTCTGGCCGACGGCACGCCTGTCGACATCATCCTCTCCCCGCTCGGGGTGCCATCTCGTATGAATCTCGGCCAGGTCCTGGAGACCCACCTCGGGTGGGCGGCCGCCCAGGGTTGGGAGCCCTTCACCGGCACCAGCCCCGCCATCGGTGGCGCAGCTCCATGGACCAAGGTCGCCACCCCGGTGTTCGACGGTGCCCGCGAGGACGAGATCATGCAGGTGATCCAGAGCGCCCGACCCAACCGCGATGGCGATCGTCTCGTCGGGGAGGATGGCAAGGCAACTCTCTTCGACGGCCGTTCCGGTGAGCCGTTCGATTCGGACGTCACCGTCGGGTACATCTACATGCTGAAGCTGGTCCATCTCGTGGACGAGAAGATCCACGCCCGGTCGACCGGTCCCTACAGCATGATCACCCAGCAGCCACTCGGCGGCAAGGCCCAGTTCGGCGGCCAGCGCTTCGGTGAGATGGAGGTGTGGGCGCTCGAGGCTTATGGCGCCGCCTATGCGCTCCAGGAGCTGCTCACCATCAAGTCCGATGACGTCCAGGGAAGGGTCAAGGTCTACGAGGCGATCGTCAAGGGCGACAACATCCCCGAGCCGGGCATCC
This sequence comes from Acidimicrobiia bacterium, assembly GCA_041303885.1. Lineage (GTDB taxonomy): Bacteria > Actinomycetota > Acidimicrobiia > Spongiisociales > ZC4RG35 > JARDZU01. The sequence continues at coordinate 4,542 of JBFYOJ010000239.1, forward strand.
CTGAGTCGTTCCGGGTGCTGGTCAAGGAGATGCAGAGCCTCTGCCTCAACGTGGAGATGCTCTCCGCCGGTGAGGAGGTCGAGCTCAGGGAGCTCGAAGAGGAGACCTATCGCTCGGTGGAAACGCTCGGAATCGACCTCAGCCGGCCCGAGCGCCCCGACTCGGAATAGACAACGGTATTGAGAACGCAGAGGGCCACGCACGCGGCGGAAGCTCCGGCGGACCGGCGCCTGTTTGGCCGGCCGAGACAACTGGATTTCAACACAACTGAACTTAGACCCCTGAGTGGAGAGGCGGGCGGCACGGAGGAGACTCCCGGCCAAAGTCCGCCGGCAAGGAAACAATGGCGCAGCAACTATTCGACGAACTGAAGATCGGCCTCGCCTCGAGCGACCAGATCCGGGCATGGTCCTACGGAGAGGTCAAGAAGCCGGAGACGATCAATTACCGGACCCTTCGCCCAGAGAAGGAGGGCCTGTTCGACGAGCGCATCTTCGGTCCACAGCGGGACTGGGAGTGCTATTGCGGCAAGTACAAGAGGATCCGTTACAAGGGGATCATCTGTGAGCGCTGTGGCGTCGAGGTCACCCGGTCCAAGGTTCGCCGTGAGCGCATGGGCCACATCGAATTGGCCGCGCCGGTCACCCACATCTGGTTCTTCAAGGGCGTCCCGAGCCGGCTGGGTTACCTGCTGGACATGTCTCCCAAGGAGCTGGAGAAGGTGATCTACTTCGCCAGCTACATCATCACCTCGGTCGACGACGAGAAGCGGCAGAAGGACCTGCCCGAGCTCGAGGCTGCCATGCGTGACGAGATCGAGGTGGTTCGTTCCGAGTTCACCGATTGGCACGGAGTCCGTCTCGAGGCGCTCGAAGACGAGTTGGAACGGATGGAGGAAGGCGGGGCGAAGAGCCAGGAGATCAACGCCCGGAAGAAGGAAGTCGAGCGCGAGATCAAGGATCGCCAGGAGCGGTCCGATCGCGAGATCGAGCTCATCGAGGACGCCTACGACACCTTCCGCAAGTTCAAGCCGAAGGACCTTGTCGAGTCCGAGCAGCTGTGGCGTGAGATCTACTTCCGCTATGCCGATTACTTCGAGGGTGGAATGGGCGCGGAGGCGGTCAAGGCCCTGCTCGCCCATCTCGACCTCGATGCGGAGATGGTCCTCTTGGAGGAGCATCTGGAGGCCGGCTCCGCCCAGAAGCGACAACGCGCGACGCAGCGGATGAAGGTGGTCAAGCCCTTCTGGGAGGGCCAGAACCGCGCCGAGGACATGATCCTCGAGACGGTCCCGGTGATTCCCCCGGACCTCCGCCCCATGGTCCAGCTCGATGGCGGCAGATTCGCCACGTCGGACCTCAACGATCTCTATCGCCGGGTGATCAATCGGAACAACCGGCTGAAGAGGCTGCTCGACCTGGGCGCCCCCGAGATCATCGTCAACAACGAGAAGCGCATGCTCCAGGAGGCGGTGGACGCCCTCTTCGACAACGGCCGGCGCGGGCGGGCGGTGACCGGGCCGGGCAATCGCGCCCTCAAGTCGCTCTCAGACATGCTCAAGGGAAAGCAGGGACGGTTCCGTCAGAACCTGCTCGGCAAGCGTGTCGACTACTCGGGGCGGTCGGTGATCGTCGTCGGCCCACAGCTGAAGCTGCATCAGTGTGGTCTGCCCAAGATCATGGCACTCGAGCTGTTCAAGCCCTTCGTGATGAAGAGCCTGGTCGATCTCGACCTCGCCCAGAACATCAAGGCCGCCAAGCGGATGGTCGAGAGACAGCGGCCTCAGGTCTGGGACGTGCTCTCCGCGGTCATCCAGGAGCACCCCGTGCTCCTCAACCGGGCGCCCACCTTGCACCGTCTCGGCATCCAGGCGTTCGAGCCGGTGCTGGTCGAGGGCAAGGCGATCCAGATCCATCCCCTGGTCTGTGAGGCGTTCAACGCCGACTTCGATGGCGATCAGATGGCGGTTCATCTCCCCTTGTCCGCGGAGGCCCAGGCCGAGGCCCGGATCCTCATGTTGTCCTCGAACAACGTGCTGTCGCCCGCTTCCGGTCGCCCGATCGTCACCCCCTCCCAGGACATGGTGATCGGGATGTACTACCTCTCCGAGCACGTCGAGGACGCCAAGGGAGCCGGCCGTTACTTCGTCGACTTCGACGAGGCCCTCATGGCCCACGAGATCGGAGAGCTATCGGTGCACGCGCCGATCAAGATCCGGTTGGGCGACCTGGCCGGGGACCCCGAGCTCCATGCAGATCTCAAGCCGATCCTGCGTGGCCTTCTCCCCGACACCCCGATGAGCTCAACGGGATTGTCAGAGACCACACTCGGGCGGGTCATCATCAACCAGGTGTTGCCGGAGGGATTCCCGTTCGTCAACTCGGTGGTGATCAAGTCGGACATTCGCACCCTGATCGAGACCATCATCGATCGCTACCCGCGGTCGGCGGTGGCCGAGACCCTCGACGGGATCAAGGAACTGGGATTCAAGTACGCCACCAAGGCCGGTCTCAGTATCGCCCTGGAGGACGTGAGGACTCCTGCCGACAAGGCCAAGATCCTCGAGGAGTACGAGGAGCGGGCCGACAAGGTGCAGAGCCTGTTCCAGAAGGGCGTGGTCACCGACGAAGAGCGGCGTCAGGAGCTCATCGAGATCTGGACCGAGGCCACCGAGAAGGTGACCGACGCAATGAAGGGAAGCCTCAAGTCGGAGAAGTTCAACGCCCTCGACATGATGGTCGGCTCCGGGGCGCGCGGGAACATGATGCAGGTGCGGCAGATCGCCGGCATGCGCGGCCTCGTCGCCAACCCGAAGGGCGACATCATCCCTCGTCCCATCATCTCCAACTTCCGGGAGGGTCTCTCGGTGCTCGAGTACTTCATCTCGACCCACGGGGCGAGGAAGGGTCTCGCCGACACCGCTCTTCGCACCGCGGACTCCGGCTACCTGACCCGGCGTCTCGTCGACGTGTCCCAAGAGATGATCGTGCTCGAAGCCGATTGCGAGACCGACAAGGGGATCGTGATCAGTGTGCTGGACGACAGGGGCAACAAGATTCGCAACCTTCGCTCCCGTATCTATGGCCGTGTCCTGGCCGATGACGTCAAGGAGGGCAGGACCCTCGTCGCCACGATCGACGATGAGAAGCTCCGCGCCGGGACCGTCATCGAGATCAAGCAACTCCAGGCCATCGAGGAGTCCGAGGTCGAAACGGTCCGGGTGCGCTCGCCGTTGACCTGTGACACGAGAGGCGGCGTCTGCCAGGCCTGTTACGGCCTGTCGCTCGCAACCGGGAAGACGGTCGAGACTGGCGAGGCAGTCGGGATCATGGCCGCCCAGTCCATTGGTGAGCCGGGGACCCAGCTCACCATGCGCACTTTCCACACCGGCGGTGTGGCGGGCGAGGACATCACCCACGGTCTCCCCCGCGTCGTCGAGCTATTCGAAGCGCGGACCCCGAAGGGGAAAGCGGTGCTCTCCGACGCCAAGGGTGTTGTCACCCTGGTCGAAGACGCCGAAGGTCGTCGACTGGTGTTGGACACGGGCGATGGCGAGGCGGTCTACCCGATCTCTCGTTACGCCAAGCTCAGGGTGAGCAGCGGGGCCGCAATCGAAGCCGGCACGCAGCTGACCGAGGGCCCGCTCGACCCCAAGGAAGTCCTGGACATCCGTGGCGTCCGTGCCACCCAGCAGTACCTGGTCGACCAGGTGCAGGAGGTCTACAGATCCCAGGGTGTCGAGATCCACGACAAGCACATCGAGATGATCGTGCGGCAGATGCTGCGCCGGGTTCGGGTGGTTTCGCCCAACGACTCGGACTTCTTGCCTGCGGCCCTCATCGATGATCAGACCTTCCGTGACACCAATCGTGAGCTGGTCACGGCCGCCAAGAAGCCGGCTGAGGGCCGTCCCGAGCTCATGGGCATCACCAAGGCATCGCTTGCCACGGACTCGTGGCTGTCGGCCGCATCGTTCCAGGAGACCACACGCGTGCTGACGGACGCAGCCATCCAGGGTCGCTCCGACTTCATGCGCGGGCTGAAGGAGAACGTCATCATCGGCAAGCTGATCCCGGCCGGCACCGGGGCCCAGCAGTACCAGGTGCTCCAGCCGGCCATGCCCGGCGCCACCACGGTGGCCTCTCTCGGCTTTCTCGAGGGGGGGTTGTCCGCTCCTGCCGAGGACGAGGGTCTTCCCGAGGATCCGGCCGAGTGGCTCGCCTCGCTGGGCGGCTCTCTGGGCGGTGGCGGCGGGGACGAGGAGGAGTAGACACGTCCCTCGATCAGGGGCCCACGTGCGTGGCCCATGTGTCGAGATCCACGGAAAGGGCCGCATAAGGACGCGGCCCTTTCTACGTTGACAGCGATGCCAACCTCACATAACTTCTCGCCCGGCGGGAGCCGGCTGGGCGTGATCGAGCTGAGGTCGTGCCTATGAGTGCCAACGGAGGGCCCACCGGGAAGAAGCCGGGGCGTCTCTCCCCGGAAGAGCTCGCCGGGGAGGTTGCACGACGCCTCCGATTGGACAGGGGTGGCCATCGTCGTCGGGGTCGCTTCGACATCGTCACTGCCAGTCGAATCGCGATGGTCCTCGGCGTGATCCTCTTCGGAATCGGAGCTGTGTTCGCCGCCGCCTGGGTCGGGCGTTTGTTCGGCTTCGAGACCACGGGTGTCGTGATCGAGGAGACACCGGTGGTCGGCTGTCCGGGAGAGCCCGAGCTGGGTGTCATCTTCAGTGGTGAAACCGTTCAGCTGGTCGGAGTCTCACGAGATGGAGCCTGGTACGCCCTGCGCGACGAGCGCGGTCCCGGCGATGTCGTCTTTGCAGATGCTCTTCGCATCAGCCCCGGTGAAAACTTCGAGAAGCTCCCGGTTCGGGACTGCGATCCCCGTTCTGCGGAGGAGATCGCCGCAGCGCAGACCACGACCACCGGCGCCGTGGTCGAGTCGACGACGACTGTTGCCTCGATCCCGACCACCACGACACCGGGCGAGACCACCACGACAACCGTGACGACCCGCCCCACCGGTGGCCGGCCGCCGCGGAGGAGCACCCCGAGCCCGGGGACGACCACGACGACTACCACCACGACGACCCGACCCGGCCAAACCACCACGACTACCCGGCCGACCACCACGACGACCCGACCCGGGGCTACAACGACCATCCCGCCGGGTTCGACGAGCACGTCCAGTTCGACGACGACGTCATCCACCCCGTCATCCACGAGTACAACCACGACGGTTCCGGCGACCACCACGGTCCCCGAGACGACCACCACCGTCCCCGAGACGACCACGACGGTCCCCGAGACGACCACCGTTCCCGAGACGACCACCACCACGACCTCGCCCTGACCCTGCCGCAGGCCACGAGATAATCGATTTGTCCCTAATCGGCGGAGACACGTAGAATCAAGCCATCGTCCGGGGCCGCTCGTCTTTCGAGCGCGACCGGATGGGCCGGGCACGATCCGTGCCCGGTACGCAAGGTTTCACAACAGGATCGGTGTTAGGGCTGCGCCCGTGCCGTTTCCTCGCGTTAGGAGCAACATGCCGACGATCGAGCAACTTGTCCGCGAGGGCAGGAAGCCAAAGACGAAGAAGGCCAAGACGGCCGCACTCGGCGGCGCCCCACAACGGCGCGGCGTCTGCACGCGCGTCTACACCGTCACCCCGAAGAAGCCGAACTCGGCTCTCCGCAAGGTGTGCCGTGTTCGTCTGTCGTCAGGCATCGAGATCACCGCCTATATCCCCGGTGAGGGGCACAACCTCCAGGAGCACAGCATCGTCCTGGTTCGAGGCGGCCGTGTCCGCGACCTCCCCGGTGTCCGCTACAAGGTGATCAGGGGCACGCTCGACGCCTCCGGTGTAGGCGACCGGAAGCAGGCCCGCAGTCGCTACGGATCGAAGAAGGAATCCTGATGAGAAGGGCGCCGGCGCAGAAGCGCAAAGTAGAGCCGGATCCGGTATTCCGCAGCGTGCTCGTGAGCAAGGTCATCAACAAGGTCCTGTGGAAGGGCAAGAAGAACACGGCCAGGGACATCGTCTACGGGGCCCTCGAGGTCGTCGAGCAGCGCACCAGCCAGGACCCGAGCGTGATCCTCAAGCGGGCCGTCGACAACATCCGCCCTCAGGTCGAAGTGAGGTCCCGTCGAGTAGGGGGAAGCTCCTACCAGGTGCCAGTCGAAGTGTCGCCACGCCGGCAGGAGAGCCTGGCCATCCGATGGCTGGTCAACTACGCCCGTCAGCGTCGCGAGCCGACCATGTCGATGCGTCTTGCCAATGAGATCCTCGACGCCTCCAACTACACGGGGGCGGCCGTGAAGCGCAAAGAAGATGTCCACAAGATGGCCGAGTCCAACAAGGCCTTCGCCCACTATCGCTGGTAACCGAGTCCCAACGAGTAGCTGACAAGACAACCCGAACGTTCCAGCAGGCGGCCCCGCCACCGAAACGGGCCCGAACCGCAGGACGTGGGACGTTCACAACCACATAACGAGTCGGAGTAGTAGAAGAGAAGATGAGCAACGGAAACGCTGCCATATCGCACTTGCGTCAGGTGCCATTGAGCCGTACCCGGAACATCGGGATCATGGCTCACATCGACGCGGGCAAGACGACGCTCACCGAGCGCATCCTCTACTACACCGGCCGTAACTACAAGATCGGTGAGGTCCACGAGGGCGCAGCCACCATGGACTGGATGGAGCAGGAGCAGGAGCGCGGGATCACCATCACCTCCGCTGCCACCACCTGCCTCTGGCATGACCACTGGATCAACATCATCGACACCCCCGGTCACGTCGACTTCACCGTCGAGGTGGAGCGGGCCCTGCGAGTCCTCGATGGCGCTGTCGCCGTGTTCGACGGGGTCGCCGGCGTGGAGCCCCAATCCGAGACGGTCTGGCGTCAGGCCGACCGCTATCACGTCCCCCGGATCTGCTTCATCAACAAGCTCGACCGGACCGGAGCCGACTTCTACTTCGACGTCCAGTCGATCATCGATCGGTTGGGGGCAAGGCCCCTGGTCATGCAGCTCCCAATCGGCGCCGAGGCCGACTTCATCGGTGTCGTCGACCTGATCGAGATGAAGGCCCACATCTGGAAGGGCGATGACGGGAAGCAGTGGGACACGGCTGACATCCCTGCAGACCTGGCCGATCGGGCAGCCGAGTATCGGGAGAAGCTTCTCGAGACAGTCGCCGAGACATCGGAGGACCTGCTCGACGCCTACCTGGAGAACGGCGATTTGACCGCGAAGGAGATCCAAGAAGGGGTTCGCGCGGGGACGATCGCCCGCGATTTCACTCCCGTCTTCTGTGGCTCGGCATTCAAGAACAAGGGCGTTCAGCTCTTGCTCGACGCCATCGTCGCCTACCTGCCCAGCCCTGCCGATCTCCCATCGATCACCGGCTTCAAGCCGGGCGATCACGACATGCCGATCGAGCGCACCCCTGACGATGGCCAGCCTTTCACCGCGCTCGCCTTCAAGATCATGTCCGACCCTCACGTCGGCAAGCTGACCTACTTCCGGGTCTATTCGGGCCACGCCTCCAAGGGCGACACGGTGCTCAACACCTCCACCGGGCAGAAAGAGCGCATCGGACGAATCCTGCGCATGCATGCCAACGCCAGGGAGGACATCGACGACATCTTCACCGGCGACATCATCGCCGGGATCGGGTTCAAGAACACCACCACCGGAGACACACTGTCCGATCCCGGACATCCGGTTCAGCTGGAGTCGATGGAGTTCCCCGCACCTGTGATCTCTGTCGCGATCGAGCCGAAGACCAAGTCCGACGACGAGAAGCTGTCCGATTCACTGCACCGGCTCTCCGAGGAGGATCCCACCTTCCTCGTCCGTACCGACGAAGAGACAGGTCAAACGATCATCTCGGGGATGGGGGAGCTTCATCTCGAGATCCTGGTCGACCGTTTGCTCCGCGAGTTCAAGGTCGATGCCACCGTTGGCAAGCCCCAGGTGGCCTATCGGGAGACGATTCGGAAGGCGGTCGACAAGGTGGAGTACCGCCACGTCAAGCAGACCGGCGGCAAGGGGCAGTACGCCCATGTGATCATCAACCTCGAGCCCACCGGGCCGGGAGGGGGCTACGAGTTCGTAGACCAGATCAAGGGTGGTCGGGTCCCCCGTGAGTACATCCCTTCGGTCGACGACGGCATCGAAGAGGCGCTCGACCAGGGGATCGTGGCCGGCTACCCGCTGGTGGACGTGCGGGCGACGCTGGTCGACGGGTCGGCTCACGACGTCGACTCTTCCGAGATGGCGTTCAAGATCGCCGGGTCGATGGTCCTTCAGGAGGCCGCCCGCAAGGCCGGGGTCAAGCTGCTCGAGCCGATCATGGAGGTCGAAGTCACCACCCCGGACGAATACATGGGCGACGTCATCGGCGACCTCAACAGCCGACGCGGCAAGGTCGAGGGTATGACCCAACGCGGCAACAGCCAGGTGATCCGGGCCCAGGTCCCGATGTCGGAGATGTTCGGCTACGCCACCGATCTGCGCTCCAAGACCCAAGGACGCGCCACTTATTCGATGCAATTCCATTCATATCAGGACGTCCCTGACTCGATCTCCGAGGAGATCGTGGCGAGCCGGCGCGGATCCTGAGCGAACAGACAGATAACGACGTAGGAAACGGATAGAGGAGCCAAGAGACGATGGCGAAGGCGAAGTTTGAGCGTACGAAGCCTCATGTGAATGTGGGGACGATGGGTCATATTGATCATGGGAAGACGACGTTGACGGCTGCGATTACTCGGGTGCTCTCGG
>JBFYOJ010000240.1:0-6511 GCA_041303885.1 Acidimicrobiia bacterium
AATCCGTGACGACTCCGTCGTCCCGAAGACTCTTGGAGGACATCATGAGCACATCCCCGACCGAACAGACCATATCCGAGCGCGCACCGAAGAAGAACCCCTGGTTCGTGGGGATCGCCGCTGCGGCCGTCTTGGTCGTCGCTGTTGGCGGCGTCATCGCCCTCACTGGCGACGACACCGACGGTGGCCCGGTGGCCGGAGGCCCGCCACTCGAGCTCGATGCCGGCGCCGACGACCCGATGGCGATGTGCATCATGTTCAGCGTCGAGGAGCTGGCCAGGGCACCACTCGCGTTCGAGGGCACCGTCACCTCGGTGGAAGGTGAGACAGTCACGCTCGACGTCGACGAGTGGTTCAAGGGCGGTGAGGCAGAGCAGGTGGTGCTCCATGCTCCCGCCGGAATGGAGGCGCTGATCGGCGGCATCCCCTTCGAGGAGGGCGGCCAGTACCTGATCACCGCCTACGACGGCACCGTCAACTACTGCGGGTTCAGCGGGCCGAGCGCCCCGGAGTTCCGGGCAGCCTTCGAAGAGGCATTCGCCGGCTGAAGCCACATCCCGGTGACGGAAGAGGAGAGGCCGGTGAGGGCCTCTCCTCTTCTGCGTTCTGGGTCGTGCTTGCGTAGTTTCCCGGTCCCTGCACACGGAGATCGATGCCCGAATACGCACCGTTGCCCACCGACGAACAGCTCCAGGTTCTCTCCCAGGAGCTCGGCCCCTCCATCCGGTTCGACCACCGGGTTCTGGGCGGTGCCGGCGGCACCGTCGATGTGCTGCGACTCGGCGATGGAACGAGGCTGGTGCTGAAGCGGTATTGGCGCCCCGAGGCCGATGAGGTGAACCCGGCCGAGTCGGAGTTCCGTGCCCTGGAGCTGGCGGCAGAGCACGGCGTCGAGGCGCCCACCCCGCTTTGGACCGATGACATCGACCTGTTCCCGGAGAGGGCGATCGTGATGTCCTTCGTGGAGGGGAGGGTGCTGCTCGATCCCGCCGACTGGCACGACTGGGCAGAGCAGTTGGCCGTCGCCCTCGATGCGATCCACGGCATCCGCCCGGGACCCTCCGACGGTCGTCTCTTCCCGACGTTGGGCCATTCCGACGGTCACCGTTCGGAGGCTGAGACCATCGAGGCCTTGCAGGAGCACCCGCTCGGCATGGATCTGTGGGCGAGAGTGACCGCTCTACGCCCTGACCTGGAACCGGAGCCTCCCGTCTATGTCCATCACGACTTCTGGCCCGGAAACACACTTTGGGGAGGCGAAAAGCTGGTGGCGGTGGTCGACTGGGAGGGAGGCGCGGTAGGGGATCCGGCGCTCGATGTCGCCTACTGCGCCCTGGACATCAGGATGCTCGGGCGAGACGATGCTGCCCGCCATTTCGTCGAGGTCTATCGAGAGCACTCCGGACGGTCCTTGGCCAACCTGGCGTACTGGCAGCTACAGGCGATGTGCCGTCCCATGCCCGACATCGCGGTCTGGGTGCCCGGTTGGCAGGCTCTTGGGTTCGATATCTCCTCCGATGAGGCCCGTCGGCGGCACTCGGCGTTGATCGGAGAGGTTCTCGAAGCAGGCTGAAGGGCCGCCCCTGTCGGCCAAACGCAGACCACCGACCACACGCGTGGCATGCTTTTGTCGTGAACCAGCCTTCAGATGGACCTGATCGGCCTCCGGCCTACGACGCGGTCGAGTTGCAGCAGTTCTTGCTCTATCTGGGGAGCGCACTCACGGCGGCCGGGGAGGCGGTCAACGAGATCCAGGATCACCTCCACGCTGTGGCGGCGGCCTACGGGGCTCCCGACGCCAGGTTCGCCGTGCTCCCCACCTTTGTCGTGGCGGCACTCCACCCGAACCAGCCGGCCACCCTGGAGCCCACACCGCAGTTGAGAGGGGTGCTCCGCCTCGATCAGACGTCGTCGCTGTTCGACATCCTCAAGCTCGCAGTCGCTGCCGAGATCGATCCCGCCGAAGGAAGCCGTCGGGTGGTCGAGGTGATCGCACAGCCGCCGCACTACCGCAGGCTGTTCACGGTGGCCGGGCACGTGCTGCTGACGGTAGGGATCTGCTTCATCCTGCAGCCAACCTGGTCCGACATCCTCCTGGCCGCCATCTTCGGGTTACTCGTCGGACTGCTGAAGTTGATCGGGGAGCGTTGGGCAGCATCTCAGCCGTTGCTCCCGGTCGTAGCGGCCTTCATCGTGACCGCCCTCACCTTCATCCTCGCCGGCCAAGGGTGGGCCAGCGCCAATCTCCGCACCATGATCGCTCCGCTGGTCACTTTCCTTCCCGGCGCCGCCCTGACGATGGCTGTGATCGAGATCGCCGCGGCTCAGATGGTGACCGGCGCCAGTCGCCTCGTGTACGGATCACTCCAGTTGGTCTTCCTCGCCTTCGGGATCGTGAGTGCCACCCAGGCTTTTGCCCAACCGCTGGCCCCCGACCTCGTGGATCTTCAACAGAACCTGATCGGTTGGTGGGCCCCCTGGCTCGGTGTCGTCGTGTTTGGGATCGGCGTGGCGGTCTTTCACTCGGCGCCGCAGCGCACGCTCCCAGGGCTGTTCCTGGTCCTCCTGGTGGCCTTCATCGGCCAGCAGGCGGGGAGCGCGCTCTTCGGTGGCTACGTGGGTGGGTTCATCGGGGCGTTCGTCATGACGCCTACCGCTCGCCTCGTCGAGCGCACCAGATTCGGACCACCCGCCCTTGTCTCCTTCCTACCCGGGTTCTGGTTGCTGGTCCCGGGCGCCCTCGGGTTGATCGGTGTCACCGAGTACATGACCGCTGGCCCCGCCATGGGATTCGAGAACTTCCTCGGGACCGTCGGCGCCATGGTGGCCATCGCGGTTGGAGTTCTCTGCGGGTATCTGCTGGTCGACTCCGTGAAGCCGTTGTACAAGCACACGATGCGGCCGGCCCTCGACCTCCTGCCCTTCCAGCTGCGACGTTCGGACGGGGGGTCGATGTTCAGTTTCCGGCGCTCTCATACCGACGAGGAGAAGGGCACGGGAAACGGCCGGGAGCGGTCGGACACATAGGATATGGGGGAGGACGCGCCCGGGTGGCTCTTCCACCCCGTCTTGACTAAGCAGGACCCCACCCCCATACTTCACAGCCGAATGAGAAGGACGTCCCTGCCGAGCGCACACATCATCATTCCTTAGGGGCCTGCGCCTCTTCATAGGCGCTGCCCCTGCTCAGACCTCCGCAGACTGCGGGGGTCTTTTCTATTGCCGAAGGCGATGACATGCTGAAGACAGCAGAGATCTACGACACGACCTTGAGGGACGGGACCCAGGCCGAGGGCCTCTCGCCGACCGTGGGCGAAAAGCTTCGGGTTGTGCGGCTGCTCGATGAGCTCGGGGTGCACTTCATCGAAGGCGGATGGCCCGGGGCCAACCCCAAGGACGACGAGTTCTTTTACCGGGCCAAGAAGGAGCTGTCACTCGAGCGCTCCCTCTTGGTCGCCTTTGGCTCGACCAGACGTCCGCGCGGACCGGTGGACCGGGATGCCCAGCTTCAGGCTCTGCTCGATGCCGACACCGAGTTCATCTGCATCGTGGGCAAATCCTGGGATCGGCACGTCACCGAAGCGTTGAACACCTCACTCGAAGAGGGTTTGGCCATGGTCGGTGAATCGATCGAGTTCCTGCGGGACCGGGGAAAGCGGGTCTTCTTCGATGCCGAGCATTTCTTCGACGGGTATCGCAACAACCCGGAGTACGCCCTATCGGTGCTGGAAACTGCCGCTCACGCCGGAGCCGAGCGGGTCGTGCTCTGCGACACGAATGGTGGGGCCCTCCCGGCTGCCATCGCCCCTGCCATCGAAGCAGTGCAGACCCGCATCGACACTGCCCTCGGGGTCCACTTCCACAACGACTCCGATTGCGCCGTGGCCAACTCGTTGACTGCTATGTCCCTGGGTGTGCACCAGGTACAGGGATGCATCAACGGATACGGGGAGCGGACTGGCAACGCCGATTTGTGTTCGGTGATCCCCAACCTCAGCCTGAAATCCGGGGTCGAGACCATCCCTGCCGAGTCGCTGCCCCGCCTCTACCCGATCGCACAGCAGATCGCCGACATCCTGGGCGCACCGATCGACTCCCGTCGCCCCTATGTCGGCACCTCCGCATTCGCCCACAAAGCAGGGCTGCATACGTCGGGTCTGGCTCGGCTGGAAGGCGCCTACGAGCACATCGACCCGGGCGCCGTGGGCAACTCGGCCCGGATGCTGTTCAGCGAGCTGATGGGGCGAGCCACAGTGATGTCGATGGCCGAGAAGAGAGGCTGGGACATCGACCCGGCCACCGCCCAGGAGCTGGTCGATCGGGTCAAGGACCTCGAGCATGCCGGCTATCACTTCGAGGCGGCGGACGGCTCGTTCGAGATGCTGGTTCGGCGGGCAACGGCCGATTATCGGGAGCTGTTCGAGCTCGACGCCCTCTCGGTTCAGATCCAGGCCAACGGCGAGGTGACCGCCACCGCCAAACTCAGGCTCAACGTGGACGGCCAGCTGGTCGAGGTCTCTGCCCAGGGAGATGGACCGGTCAATGCCATGGACCAGGCACTACGCAGGGCGCTCGAGGACACGTATCCCGAAGTGAATCGGCTCCGACTCACCGACTTCAAGGTCCGTGACCTCGACTCGCAGGACGGCACCGCCGCCCGGGTCCGCGTTCTGATCGAGACCACCAACGGCGAGTCGAGCTGGGGGACCGTGGGGGTCCATCAGAACATCATCGAGGCCTCCTGGCAGGCGTTGGCCGAAGGGATCACGGTCGGGCTGCTCCGGGCCGCGGCAGCGAGCCCTCCGCCCGCCGTCCCAGAACCCTGATCCGAGGTCGGGCGAACCGTAAGGCCCCGGTCGGCGCCATGGATTAGGGACTGAATCCTCTGGACGGCATCCCTGAAGGGGCAAGAGGATCGCGGTACGAGCAAAGCGACACCTTTACCTGCGCAGTCAAGAGCGGTACCGGCGGGCGTGCCTGGCGGGCCTGAGCCCGGTGAGCACGTTGCTGCGGCCGGTGAATGGGGGTCGAAGCGACTCCTCTATCTGGACAACCTCAAAGTCATCCTGATCGCAGGAATCATCGCCGGTCACGGTGTGGCCAGCTATGCGGCCCTGGAGTTGTGGGCGTACACCGACGTTCGGGAAGTGACCATGTCGCCGATTACGAACGCGGTTGTGCTTGCCGTGCTTGCCCCGTTCGGGTTGTTCCTGATCCCGCTGCTGTTCCTGGTCGCCGGCCTGCTCACTCCGCCGTCTGTGGAGCGAAAGGGACTGGGACCGTATGTCAAGGACCGGCTGGTCCGTCTCGGTGTGCCGTTGGCGTTCTTCGCGTTCTTGCTTTGGCCGCTCCTGCTGTATGCCCTCTATCGCCCGCTGGGTAATGCACCCGGTTCCTATTGGGCCGAGCTCATCGGCACTGCGGAGGAGAGCCTCGACACCGGCTACCTGTGGTTCGTGGCCGACCTGCTGATCTTCTCCCTCGCGTACGCGGGCTGGACCCGACTGCGATCCGGTGAGCCGCGTCGGCCGAGGTGGGGTGAGATAGGTGTGGGCCATCTGGTTGCCATCGCGGTCATCGTCACCATCGGGACCTTCCTGGTCCGCTTGGTGTTCCCATTCGACAGTGAGAGGTACGTCGATCTGAACCTGTATCAGTGGCCTGAATGCGTGGCGCTGTTCGCTATCGGTATCACAGCTTCGAGGATGGGCTGGCTGAGGGCAGTCCCGGATCGATTGCGAGGGCGGAGTCGCGCCGTGACGCTGATGGCCGTCGCCGGGTTGGCCGGCTTCGTGGCATTTGGCGTCGCCACGGGTGCCGTCGGTGAGGGTGGGGTCGGTGAAGAGGTTTGGGCCGGGGGATGGCACTGGGAGGCATTCGCGTTTGCGGTTCTGGAGAGCACCCTTTCCGTGTTCGGTTCGATATGGCTGATCGCCGTGGCGCAGCGGCACCTCGACCGACCGCGCCGCTGGGCCGGCCCCATGGTCGGCCGAAGCGCCTATGGCGCGTTCATCCTGCAGGGTCTGGTGTTGATCGGACTGGCCGTGGCGCTGCGCCCGCTGGCGATACCGGCAGAGCTCAAGGCAATCATCGTCGCCGGCGGCGGTGTGGCGGGGTCGTTCGCCCTCGCCTGGCTTCTCATCAGCCGCGTCCCCGGGATTGCTCGCATTCTGTAGCGAATCGCCGTTTCGCCACGAAAGATAGGGCAGAAGACGGACCCATGGCCCCCCTGACGCCTGAAACCTTCGACGACCCGATTCTGGCCGGGCACCTTCTCGTTCAAGGGCTCGATGGATTGCTGGTTACAGACTCAGGGCATTGCTGCGCACGGGACTCGCCGCGAGTCCCCTTCGGGTGTATCTGCCACCCATGAACCTTCTCGCTGCCTGGATCGGTTTGACCTAACGCGGTGACGGCGCGACCATAGAACAGTTCTCCCCTTTCGGATTTGAGGTTTTTGCATGGGATCGCTGGTCAAGAAGCGTCGCAAGAAGATGTCGAAGCACAAGTA
>JBFYOJ010000241.1:0-3830 GCA_041303885.1 Acidimicrobiia bacterium
CCGCTCCATTCGGATTGGGCGCACCTGACAGGACTGCGATCGGGTAGTGGGCCACCACATTGAACTGGTCGGGGATGCCCACGCCGTCGACCCGGTTGGCCGAGAGGACATCGGTGACGTAGGTGATGCCGGCATCGAGCTCGCCGGCCTCCACCTTGGTCAGCAGGGCTCGAGCGTCCGGCTCGTTGGTGTCGATCGACGGGCTCACCCCGGCCTTGGCCAGGGCCTCGCGGCCGAAGCCGCCACAGGGCACCTGGTCGGCGCAGAGACCGAGCAAGAGCTCCTCCCGGGCGAAGTCATCGAGACCGGTGACACCTGCGGGATTGCCGGTCGGGACGGCGATCTCGAGCCGGTTGGTGGCGAATATCGCAGGGTCCGATGCCTCACCGGCTTGCACCACCTGGTCCATGTTGGAGATATTGGCCGATGCGAACACGTCGGCCGGGGCACCTTCGAGTATCTGCTCCCGGAGCATGGAGCTGCTCCCCAGATTGAGCACGACATCCATGCCGGGGTGGTACGTCTCGAAGACCGACTCGATCTCGGCGAAGGCGTCGGTCAGGGACGCGGCCGCAGAAACCAACAGGTCGTCCTCCAGCCCGGATCCGGTAGTGGTCACAGTCGAAGCGGTGCAGCCGGCAAGCAGCACAGCCGTGACAACAACCAGATTCCCTTGTCGATGCACGCAGCGCTTTCCTAGTGTTCTCGTTGCGACTACTTGTAGTCACAGTGAGAATATGATGAGAAGGCTGTCGTCGCAACAGTCGGAGATGGAACAACCTCAGCTCTCGCTCACGGAATACGCCGTCCTCGGTCTTCTCGCCGAGGCGCCGAGTCACGGCTTTGCCATTTCGAAGGAGTTGGAGGCCGGAGCAGTGGTGGGTCGCATCCTCACGGTCCGACGCCCCCTGGTCTACCGGGCACTCGACCGATTGGTTCCCGCCGGGATGGCCGAGCTCGCCCACACCGAGCCGGGTGACGCCGGGCCACAGCGCACCATCCATCGCATCACCCCATCCGGGAAACGCCATGTCAATCGTTGGATAGATCGACCCGTCGAGCACATCCGGGACATGCGCATCGAGTTCCAGCTCAAGCTCTCCCTGCTGCAGAGGTCGGGTAGATCACCGGTGGATCTGGTCGAGGCGCAGTACCTCGTCCTCCTGCCAACGCTGGCCGCACTGGAGACCGCCAACGACGACGACATCGACCATCTCGAGTTGTGGCGGCAACACAACGCCTCGGCCGCCTTGTCCTACCTACGGCACCTGGCCGACCTCTACACGAACGGTCGATCCGTCTGACCCGTCGACCCCGCTAGAAAAGACTGGTCGACGTGCTGGAGCGCGCCGCCGCGTGTGATACGCGATCTCCTTGGTAATCTCGGCGGAGAGCCGAGGAGCACTCCCCGGTCCGGGATCGGAATTCACGAAGGGATTGGGTTGTGCGCACCATTCGAATAGCACTTGTCCTGGCTCTGGTCGCCCTGGCTGCCTGCGGAGGAGAAGACGCAGGCACGACCACAGTCGCCGACGCCGGTGACGACGAGGCGACCAGCACATCGGCCGCTGCGGAAGCCACTACGACGACAGCGGACGATGAAGATGACGGGCAGGTGGTGGGGATCGACGACATCCCCCAGGAGTGCATGGACCTCTTCGTCTCGTTCCTGAGGGACATCGAGCCGCTGGTCGAGCCGGTCGATTGGGCGAACGCCACGACCGAGGATCTAGAGGAGCTGGGAACCGCCCTCGAGCCGCTGACCGAGGAGTACGACGCCAGCGTGGCCGGAACCGGGTGTGACGACCTGGAGCTGGATGCCACCGACGAGGAGTCGTTCGAGTTCATGATCGACATGGCCGAGAGGGAGGCGCCCGGGGCGGTCGCCTACTTCGAGTGGATAAGGGACTTCACTTCGGGTATGAGCGATGCCCCTCAGGCGAGCGGCGACTGTGAGACAGATATCGCTGCGATGCAGGCCATCGTCGACCAGGGGCAGACGATGAATCAGCTCCCCATGGCCGAATTGACCGCGGTCGGAAGCCTGATGACCGCGATAGCCATGGAGTGCCCGCCCGAGCGCAGCGCCGAGTTCTTCGAGAAGGAAGACGTGGCCGCCTTCACCAGTGGTGGAGGCTGAGTCTGACCGCTGACTGACCCGGAGGGGCTTGGTTCCTCCGGAGGGTCCTTCGAGATACCGATTCGTCGGCGTCTTGAAGAGCACGGGTGCTCCGTGGCGGGGGCCGGATCGGGATAGCCGACATAGTCGCAGAGGACAGGCTCACTGCTGAAGAGCGCGCAGAGCGTGGCAATTGGGCCGGCTGCATCGCCGGAGCCCTCTCCGAGACCTAGTACCGGGACGGTCTCACCAAGACGGGCTTCGTGATATCGAGATGACCTCGACCTCCCTGGCGGCAGAGGGGATGCACAACACCATCATCAAGGCACGGATTCCGAGCTCGGACTGACTCATCCGGGCCGGGCCCTAAGCTCATCTCCCCATGCCAAACCGGACAGACTCTTGAGCAGAATCGAAGCCCTGGGGAAACTGCTGCGGCGCCGGGCAAGCCAGGCCGGAGTGGTGATCGCCGCCGCCGCCACCCCCTACACGTTCCAGCGGACCCTGGTCACCCGCAACAACGCGGACCAGGCGATCGTCACGGGGCTCTCCTTCTTGCTGCACCAGACGATGGCCTCGGCAATCCAGGAATCACTTCAAGTGTTGGCTCGACCCGGCGGACTCGGCGTCGGCCCCGATGACCGGGTCCTCAGTTGGAGCCGTCGTTCGATCGCCGTGGATCTCGCCGCCGTCGCGGCCGGTATAGGTCTGCAACGTGCCCTGAGCCGGGAGGAGGGTGAGCCGATCCGGCGGGCGGCGGGACGAACCGCGGGATGGCTGGTGGCTACTTCGGCCGCGGGCGGGGCCCTGGTCGGCCTGGGCCAGGAGGCTGCCGCGTCCGCCCGACCCGACGGGCGATTCACCGGTCTGGGGGCGATCGCCCTGACGGCGGGAGGATTGGCCGGTCTGCGGGAGTATTCCAGGCGTCGGGCCGAAGACCTGGACACCGGAGTCGGCCTGGAGCCGTCCGACATCTCGGCAGGGCGGTCTCTGGCCCTGGCCGCCGGGGTCACGCTGGGCTCGGGTCTGGTGGGGCATGCCGAGGGGGTGCTCGCCGACCGGGTCGCCTGGCTCTTCGCCAAGGTGCTCCCTGGTGACGAGGACCGATGGCGACCGGCGGGTCATCTGGCGACGCTCGCCGCGGTCGGCTGGGCCGGTCGGCTCGCCACATCGAGGGTCGCCGGGATGATCGAAGGGCGTGAGAAGCGAATGGAGCCGGCACTCGACGTGCCACCCCTGGCACCGGAGTTGAGCGGTGCACCCGGCAGCCTGACCCCGTACAGCACCATGTCGCGTATGGGCCGGCGCTTCGTGTGGACCGTTCGAAGACCCGAGGAGATCGAGAGGGTCATGGGTGAGCCTGCAGTGGCCTTCCCGATCAGGTCCTATGTCAGTCTCGAGGCTGCCCAATCCGAAGAGGAGCGGGTGTCGCTGGCCATGCAGGAACTGGAAAGGGTCGGAGGCTTCGATCGAACCTGGTTGCTGGTCGCTTCCCCCACCGGCACCGGATATGTGAACTACGCCGCCGCCGGGGCGATGGAGTTCCTCACCAGGGGTGACTGCGCCACCCTCG
Source organism: Acidimicrobiia bacterium (assembly GCA_041303885.1). Lineage (GTDB taxonomy): Bacteria > Actinomycetota > Acidimicrobiia > Spongiisociales > ZC4RG35 > JARDZU01. Next base: position 3,693 of record JBFYOJ010000241.1, read on the forward strand.
CCATGCAGTACTCGCAGCGGCCTTCTCCCCTGTCACTGGACCGGGTCAAGCACGGGCGATCCCAGTTCTCCAAGTTGATGACTGCGCTATCCGAGAAGCTACATGCACTTCCCCCCGATAGAAGGCCGCGCGTGGTGA
>JBFYOJ010000242.1:0-7395 GCA_041303885.1 Acidimicrobiia bacterium
AGATCTGCCCACCGAGCCGACTCTCCGGCGACGTTCCGCCACGAGTGGGGCACGCCGATCGGGATCATCCCGTAGTCACCTGGCCTCAGCTCCACCGCAGCCTCGGGAGTCTCCACCACCACGGTCCCTTCCAGGACGTAGAAGGTCTCCTCGAAGGAGTGCACGTGGTCGTGGATCCTGCCTTCGGGCTCGAGGCGGCTGACCCCGAATCCGGTGTGCACCGCTCCGGGAGTGGTGTCGTCCACCATGGACCAGCGCTCGAAACCCGAGCTGTGCGCAGCCATCATCGAGGGAGTCTCGAATTGCGCCTCGTTGGCGCGCATCACCAGATGCCTGATAGCCGGGTTCACCACGTCACGGAAGATAGACCCGGGCGGTGGGTCGCGCAACAGGCTCACTGGACACAGTTAAGTCCTACTGATCACGAGAACCTCCGGCACTGCTTACGAAGCCCGGCTCCGGTCCCAATCTGTTTCGATCACGTCGGGCGGTGGTTGCCGCTCAGGTGGCGTCTAGGCGCAGGCCGTGGTCACGAGAGCGAGAGCAGTCAGGGCCGCCGGGGCTCGCCGACGGGTTCCAGCCTGATTGCTCAGCCCCGGCAGGCGAAGGTGTCCCAACCGCCGCCGTGGTAGACAGCCCACGCGGCCGCGGCGGTCGAGGCCTCAGGGTCGCTGGGGTCGGAATTGGGGAACCCGGCATTCTCGGCTCGCTCCGCCCAGTAGCGGGGAAGGTGCTGGAAGAGGCCGACGGCCCCGGTTCTGAGATTGGACGAGTTGGGGTCGAACCGGGACTCACACCAGGCGACTCTGACCGCTCGGTTGACGTCCTCGACCGCGAAGTACTTGGCAGCCAGGGCCCGAACCTGTACCTGGGACAGCCATCCTGCTTCTGCGATGGTCCCCGGAGAGGCGGAAAGGCTCGACGTATCTTCCTCTCCCTCATCGGTGGTGAGCGACGTCGCTGCGGACTCCTGCGAATCGGGCTCAACAGCGGCGGGGTCGGCGGACAGCTGCGCAAAGACGAGCCCGGCACGGGTTCCTGCATCATGACCCAGGCTGGCTGCGGGCGCGTCGGAGCCAGGGTCGGCTTGGGTACTGCCCGAAGTACCGAACGCCGCGAAGCCGGCTACCGCCAGAAGTGCGACTGCCGCCCATCCAGCGATAAACGAAAGGCGTCTCAAACGCATATTGAGGTGACTCCACCGTGGGCGCCAGAGCCCACGCCAACGTCGAAAACCCTACCGAACTTTGCACAACTGCGTCGAATCGATCTGGGGATAAGTCTGCTGATGTGATCCGGGCCTACGATCTCGTCATGGGTGCGACCCTCACCAAGCAGGAGCTCGAGGCTGCGGACTGTTGGTGGGAAGCGGCCGATCGCGCGGGCCGATCGGCGATGACCCAGTTCCGGCAGCGGCTCCGCTATCACCAGGCGAAATGGCGGGAGGCCAACGGGCACCCCATCGGCTCGCACCCGATCGTCCCCAGAACGAATGGTGGGCCGGTGCGACTCGTCGGGAGTCGTCTACCCCTCGACTACGCCCGAGACACCGGTGCGACTTTCCTCACCAGCGCCGCATTGGCTGCGGCGAAGGCCCGAACGTCCATCACCGAACCCCACCAGAGCTTCGATCACCAGCGACCGTGGGCCGACCTCCTGTCGTCAACGGCCATGTCCTTCAACATGTTCGGTGACCTGGCCGTCGACGTCGGGTTCGCCGACCTGGCCGTTCATGCCTGGTGGCCGGACGTGTCGGGCAGTGTGAGCCACGTCCGGTTCGCTCACTCGCCGGGAAGGTTCGATCCCGCATACATCGGGAATCTGAGCGCGCTCGACGTGGCGTTCGTGCTCGACCATGACGACGGGACGAATGGGATCATTGGCCTCAGCACCAAGTACCACGAGCGGATCCAGCGGGAGCTTCCCAAGCCGGAACGCCTCGCTCGCTATTTGGAGGTTGCCGAGAAGTCGGGCATCTTCGGTCCGGGGGCTCTCGAGGCGGTCAACGGGACGAAGCTGTTGGAGATGTGGCTCAGTCACTTGCTGCTGCTGTCGATGCTCCAGCACCCGAGTGGCACGTGGGGCTGGGGCCGTTACGTGGTCGTCTACCCGGCCGGCAACCTGGATTTCGCCGAGGCTTGTGCCTCGTACCACGATCTACTCCTGGACCAATCGACCTTCTCCTACGTGACCGTCGAAGAGCTCCTCGGTGCCGGAGTCTTGCCGGCGCGGACGACCAGACTGCTGCGCGAGCGCTACATCCTCAGCTGAACCAGGTCAACTGGGGTCGGCTAGGAGACGGCGGCCTCGATCGCTGCCACGACAGGCGGCCAATGCTCGCGCTCGGGGTCGAGGACGCTGAAATGGCCCATGCCTTCGACGACCAGGATCTCGGCCTCGGGACGGAGTGATGTGGCGTGGGAGAGCGGCACCAGGTCGTCATCGGCCCCGTGCACCAACAGGGTCTTGCCGGGCAGGGCATGCACCGTGGCCGGCGCCCCCCTCTCCAGGAGCAGGCCCGCCTCGAGACTCCCATTGCCGGCCGAGTCGGCGAGGGACCTCAGATCGGTGACCGCGCCGAGCCCGACGACGAGGTCGATCGGCCGGTCGCTTGGCCGGGTTGCCGCCCAAAGGGCCATCTGGCCCCCGGCGGAGTGCCCGATCATCACTGATGGCAGCGCCGCCAGCCCTTCGGTCTGGCGAGCCCAACTCAGCGCGGAGAGGACATCGTGGGCCGATCCGGGCCAGCCACCGCCGGCTCCGAGACGGCGATACTCGAGGTTCAGGGTCGAGAAGCCGCGTCGGCCGAGGTCGACGGCAATGCTCTCCATGCCATCTCGCTCGTATGGCCTGCGCCAGAAACCGCCATGCACCAGCAACACCAGTCCCTTTGCTTCGTCCGGGTCGCGTAGGTCGGCGACATTGTCCGGGTGCGGCCCGTACCGCGAGGTCACGAAGGGCATGGCTGCCCGATTGACCAGATGGCGGAGGGCGTCCCGATACCCCTCGAAACCCCTCCCATAGATGGTCAGGGCGCAGGCGTCGGAGACAAGCGAAACCGCGCGCCATGGCTCTCGATCCTTCACGTTGGAGATGTGGACCTCGACAGCGGGGGCGCCGACCGCTCGTATCGCATCGCCGATCGACCGGGAGGTGTGGGTGAGAGCCCCCGGGTTGATCACGATCCCGTCGACGCCGGCCGCACTCTGGATCGCATCGACGAGAGCCCCTTCGTGGTTGGACTGGTGAAAGGAGGCCTCCACCCCGAGTTTCCCGGCCCAGGACGAGATCTTGCCTTCGAGATCGGCCAGTGTGGTGTTGCCGTAGACCTCTGGCTCACGGGTACCGAGCAGGTTGAGGTTGGGGCCGTTCAGGACGAGGACGCGCATCACGCCACCTGCGGCAGGTGATCGGGGAGAAGGCCCGTGGCATCATCGATGACGGACTGGGGGAGATGTCCCGGCTCGAGATCGAATCGGCGGGATGTTGCGTCGATGATCGCGGCCGTCACCCTGCCGGTGTCGAGTCCCGGGGCCCGGTCTGCGAGGGCGCCGGAGGTCCGCGGGTCCCAATCCAGGTCGAGGGCGCGATACACCGGAATCAGCACGTCGCGGATTCGATCCCCGTCGTCGACGACGACGACCCCGCCCAGATGGGCGGCGCCCTTGATCAGCCGCTGACCGACGCCCATCACCTTGACCTTGCCTCCCACGTTGACCGACCACTCACCAGGGCAATACTCGCCGGGCAACTCCCCGATACGGGCGTCGATGCCGAGACTCTCGAAGGCGGCAGCCATGACTTCGGCAACCGTCTGGAATCTCTCTCTGATCCCGGAGCGCGGGTCCTCCTCGGGGATGGCCCAGGCAAATGCCAGGGTCGCCTCGTGGAACACAGCCGCTCGTCCCCCCGAAAGGCGCTCGATTGCCCCGAATCCGTGAGCACCTGCCGCACGCACCGCCTGTGGGTAGCGGGCCTGGACCCGGTCCGCCCGACCGAAGGCGACAACAGGGAGCGGAGCGTGGATCCGAAGCACTTCGCCGATCTCCCCTCGGGCCACCGCGTTCAGCGTGGCGTGGCTCACCGCGACGTCGAGAGCCAGGTGCTGGTGGAAGTGGTCGGTGACCAGTGTGAATCGCCTCACAGCCAGGAGGATAAGGAACTCGGTGTTACCGTCAGTGGACCCGCTCACGACGCCGGAACGGTCAGGGCGGGTTTGTTCGTTATGAAGGCGAATCGATGCAGCCAAATCCCGGAGGGAGCGTGCGTAGACGGGCCCGCACCACAGCGCTGATAGGGGTCCTCCTGCTGGCCGCGTGTGGAGACGCGCCCCTGGGCTCGCTCGGTCAGCGCAGCTCTGGCTGGATCGGGGAGCCGACGGTCATCACCACGACGACCGTGCCGACCACGGTCCCGATCGTGATCAGCTCATCCATCCTCAAGTGGTTCAACGACGATATCGGGGGGGAGTTGCTCGACGACCCGGAGGCGTTGCGTGACGCGATCTTCGATCGGAGGGCCGGTGACCTGTTCGTGCAGGCGAGCAGGGAGGAGATAGTCGCCCTGGCGCCGGACATCATGTTCCCCGCTTCCACCCCCTATCTCTCGGAGTATGTGACGTCTCAGATCGTCTTCGACAACGACGGCAACCTGTCCGCCGACCCTGTGGCGGCGTTCGGAATCTGGTCCTCGGAGCCCTACACGAGGTCTCGCTCGGTTGCGCAGATGGTGGTCTTGCGGGTCTCACTCGATGCGGCTGCCGCGGCAGAGGTCGCCACACCGGGTGCCGAGATCTCCTGCACCCGGTTCGCAGAACGGACCACCGAAGTGTGCAACGTGACCACCATCGACGGGCTCCCGATCTGGACGCTCGATGCGTCCAATGGCAGCACCGTGGTCTGGTTCGATGGGGATTACCGCTACGAGCTGTTCGGGCGGTCGTTCGTGGGGCTCGCAGCACTCCAGGAAATGGCGACCGAACTGGTCCCCCTCGCCGATCTACAGACCCCCCCGGGATAACCTTCGGCCCAACCCGAATAGAGGAGGCTGCGCATCTACCACTCCGGTGGCTGGTGGAGCTATCTGCAGTACGACGAGGAGCAGGACCGACCCGACATCGATCGTGCCCTGCTTCGCCGTATCTGGTCCTACGGGCGTCCCTATCTCGGAGGCTTGATGGGGATACTGGTCACGATCTTCATCATCTCCGGGCTGGGCGTGGTCCCGGCGATCCTGATCCGCCAGCTCGTCGATGTGGCGATCGAGAACAAGGACATCGCGATGCTGACCCTCCTCGGTGCGGGGATGATCCTGGTCCCCTTGATCAGTGCCCTCGTGGGGGTGGCGCAGCGCTGGTGGTCTTCGACGGTTGGTGAGGGAATCATCTTTGACCTGCGGCGGGAGCTCTTCTCCCACCTGCAGCGGATGTCGCTGAGGTTCTTCACCGCCACCAAGACCGGCGAGCTGATGAACCGCCTCAACACCGATGTGGTGGGGGCCCAGTCAGCCATCACCGGGACCTTCGTCACGATTCTCTCCAACATCGTCTCGGTGGTGTTCATCCTGGTGGTGATGCTCCGGGCGGAATGGCGGCTGACCCTGCTTGCGGTGGCGGCGTTGCCTTTGTTCGTCATCCCGGCCCGGCGAGTGGCCAAGGTGCTTCGAAGGATCACACAGGAGCAGATGGACCACAGCGCCAGGTTGTCGGGGATCCTGCAGGAGGCGTTCAACGTCAGCGGCGCCCTCCTGGTTCGTCTGTTCGGGCGATGGGGTGAGGAGGCAGAGAAGTTCGGTCACGAGGCTGCCATGGTCCGGGACTACGGGGTGAAACGGGCGATGGTCGGTCGGGGTTTCTTCGCGGCCATCGGGCTGGTCTCGGCCGCCGGCACGGCGGCGGTCTTCTGGGCGGGCGGAATGATGGTGATCAACGGGAACATCACCACGGGCACGATCATGATGTTCGCGATGCTGCTGCCCCAGCTCTACGGCCCGCTCTCGGCAATCTCGAACTCGCGGGTCGAGTTCGCCACCTCCCTGGTCTCCTTCGAGCGGGTCTTCGAAGTCCTCGACCTCGAGCCCGACATACCGGACCCGGTGCTACCGGAGCCCTTGAGCACGGCATCGGGCAGAGTCCAGTTCGTCGACGTCTCCTTCCGGTACCAGAGCGGCGGCCCGGAGGGGCTCGAAGCCGTGAAGCGATTCTGGCGATCGAGCCGTGATGAGGATCTGACCACAGTCGATCGGGCTTCGACCCGCGAGTGGGCCCTGCGTCGAGTGAGCTTCGTGGCAGAGCCGGGAACACTCACGGCCCTCGTCGGTCCTTCGGGTGCAGGCAAGACGACCATCTCGTATCTCGTGCCGAGACTGTATGACGTGACAGAGGGCTCGGTGCTGATCGATGGCCATGACGTCAGGGCGGTAGCGCTGCGGGATCTGGCCACGACGATCGGGGTGGTCACCCAGGAGACTTACCTATTCCACGACACCATCGCGGCCAACCTCCGGTATGCCAAGCCGGAGGCGACACAGGAGGAGATCGAGGAGGCTGCTCGGGCAGCCAACATCCACGACATGATCGTGAAACTGGGAGACGGCTACGAAACCATCGTCGGGGAGCGGGGCTACCGGCTTTCCGGTGGTGAGAAGCAGCGAATCGCCATCGCCCGCGTCCTCCTCGAGGACCCGAAGATCCTGATCCTCGACGAGGCGACATCGCACCTCGACTCCCGCTCCGAGGCACTCATCCAGGAAGCACTGGAAAAGCTGAGAAAGGGGAGGACCTCGTTGGTGATCGCCCACCGGCTCTCGACGGTCCGCGCCGCCGATCAGATCCTCGTGCTGGACGACGGGGGGATCGTCGAGCGTGGCAGCCACCAATCACTGGTGGCTGCCAATGGCCTGTACGCCTCGCTGTACAAGACCCAGTTCACCGAAGCGGTGTCGGCCTGATCAGGCTCCTCGGGTCAGGTTCTCGATCAGGAGCTGGTGGTCGGTGGCGAGGAGGAGGACCTCCCCGTCGTGGGCGAGCCACAACCTGGGCCCGACCTCGAGCCAGACATTCTTGGGAAGGGCGTCGAGGTTCTTCCGCTTCTTCGCCGATGGCGCCGCATAGGCGAGCACGCTGGAGGTCGGCGCCCCGAGGGCGTCGAGATGACCGACCAGGTCGAAGCTGCCGAACAGGTAGGCCATCGCCTCGGCGCTGTCGACCGGTCCCGTGTCGGAGAACCAATCGACCCGACCGCAGTCGGCGCACGCGGCGACGGCAACACGTCCCACCCAGTTGGGCTTGTGTTCACACCATTGAGAGAGGCTCATAGGTAACAAGCTATGGACAGGGTGTGACACTTTTGATTGCCGGCCGACGTTGCCCTCGCTCAGAGTTCCAGTGTCGGGATC
>JBFYOJ010000243.1:0-4330 GCA_041303885.1 Acidimicrobiia bacterium
GCGCGTCTGGGGCCCGCGATACTGGTCCCCTATGACCGAGAGGAACGTTCTCGGGGGCGAGTTGGAGCCCTGTGGTGTCGACCCGCTCACCGGCTTTTACCGGGACGGCAACTGTCTCACCGGCCCCGAGGACCTGGGGAGCCACACCGTGTGCGCGGTGATGACCGCCGAGTTCCTTTCTCACCAGCAGAGCATCGGCAACGACCTCACCACGCCGATGCCGCATTTCATGTTCCCCGGCCTCGTGCCCGGCGACCGATGGTGTGTAACCGCGGCCAACTGGCTCCGGGCGCATCGCGACGGGGTGGCGGCGCCAGTAGTGCTCGCGTCGACTCACGAGCGCGCCATCGAGATGGTGCCGTTCAACGCTCTCCAGGAGAACGCCGTCGATGTACCTGCCGACCCGTCGTCATTGGAGCTCTGAGCACGGGGATCTGGTGCTTGCCGTGCCCGATCGGTGATAATCCCGGCATGGACCTGACCCCAGAGCTGATCGAGAAGCTGGAAGCCGCCCTCGCCCGTCTCGAGGAGCTCGACCCCGCCGAGGTGCCGGAGCCGGCAGCAGAACTGGCCGTCCTGCTCGGGTCGATCCTCGAGGAAGTGGAGCCGTCCTGACCCGACAGCGTCTCGACGCCGAGCTCGTCCGGCGCCGGCTGGCGGAGAGCAGAACCGAGGCGCAGCGACTGATCGCCGAGGATCGGGTGCTGGTCAAGGGCATGCCCACTCCGAAACCTGCTTCCCTGGTCGGTGCCGACACACCGATCGAGTTGGTCTCCGACGAGAGGCGATGGGTGTCCCGGGGCGCGTTCAAGCTGCTCGCCGCACTCGAGACGTTCCCCGTCGACCCGATGGGGAAGACCGTGCTCGACGTCGGTGCTTCGACCGGTGGCTTCACCGAGGTTGCCCTTGACGCAGGCGCTGAGGGTGTGATCGCGCTCGACGTCGGCAGGGCGCAGCTCCACGAGTCGCTGCGGAGGGACCCGAGGGTCACTTCCATCGAGCGAACCAACTTCCGGTCGGTCGACCCCGCCGCGATCGGCGGGCCCTTCCCCCTGATCGTGGCGGATCTCTCCTTCATCTCGCTCTGCACCGTGGCCGACAAGCTGGCCGAGGCGGCGATGGACGGCGCTGACCTCGTCGTCCTGGTCAAGCCCCAGTTCGAAGCCGGGAAGGGAAGAGTGGGGGAGGGGGGAGTGGTGCGCGACCAGACGATCCGTGAACAAGCGGTGAGAAAGGTGATCGACTGTCTCGGAAAGGCGCACCTGGGAGCGCGGGGACTGATCAGGTCGCCGATAGAAGGCGGGGACGGGAACGTCGAGTACCTACTCTGGCTCCGCAAAGGCGAAGTCAGCCTTCCTCTGGAGGTGCCCGGTTGAAGTTCTCACTCGAGGTCCGTAGGGGCCCCGAAAACGCGCGCGCCTTCGCCTCTGCTTTGGGCGAGGCGATCAGTGCGGCCGGAGGAGAGGTGGTCGACTCCAGACAGGGGGCCCCGGACGTGATCCTGGCCGTGGGGGGCGACGGGACGATGCTGGCGGCAACCCAACAAGCACTGGCCCACGACGTCCCCATCCTCGGGTTCAACCTGGGCACGATGGGCTTTCTCGCCGAGGCGGAGACGGAGGAGTTGGACAAGGTGGTCGAGCGTCTGATGTCCGGCGACTATGAGCTGGCCGAACGGATGACAGTGGCGGCAACAGTCGACGGGGTCACCGCGACCGGAGTCAACGACGTGGTGGTGGAAAAGGTCGACAGCCAGCGACTGATCCATCTCGACGTCGCAGTCGACGGGGCGCATTTCCTGACCTACCGCGCCGACGGGCTGGTGGTGGCGACCCCGACCGGCTCGACCGGGTATTCCTTCTCGGCACGGGGGCCACTGGTGGACCCGGTCCTGAACGCCATCATCCTGGCCCCGGTCGCAGCCCACTCGCTCTTCGACCGGACCCTGGTGCTGCCCCCGACCACCCGGCTCTCGATCACGGTGCGGCGGGACCGCCCGGTGAAGGTCACGGTGGACAAGATCGACATGGGGCACCTCGCCACCGGCAAGACCGTCGAGATCCAACGTGGGGCGAGGCCCGCCCGGTTCATCAAGCTCCACAAGCGACCGTTCACCCGGATCCTCACCGAGAAGTTCGGGCTCAGCTGATGCTGGCACATCTTCGGGTCCGCAATCTCGGTGTCCTGGACGACGCCTCGATCGATCCACATCCCGGTCTCACCGTGATCACCGGGGAGACGGGTGCGGGCAAGACCATGCTTCTCGATGCGCTGCGGCTCCTCACCGGGGAGAAGGCCAAGCAGACCGCGGTCGGCCCATTCGGTGATGAGGCGGTCTCCGAGGGGCTCTTCGAGGATGGCGACATCGAGCTGGGTGTCTCCCGGGTGGTGCCCCGTGATGGGAAGAGCCGCGCCTACCTCGACGGGAACCTCGCCGCGGCATCGGTCCTCGCCGAGAGGCTCGGTGGCCTGGTCGAGATCGTCGGACAGCACGACCAGATCCTGCTCAAGAAGAGCCAATCCGTGCTCCGCCTGGTCGACGGCGTGCTCGACGAGGACGGGCAGGGGTCCCGAGCCGGTTACCTCGATGCGTGGGCTCGCCATCGGTCGGCTCTCGAAGACCAGCGCCGGCTCGGGGGTGACCGGATGGGATTGGAGCGCGAGCTGGACCTGGTGCGGTACCAGGCAAATGAGATCACCGCCGCCGGTCTCGAGCCGGGGGACGACCTGCGCATGGAGTCCATGGTCTCGAGGTTGAGGAACACCGAGACCATGAGGGAGAACCTGATCGCGGCCACCGACGAGCTGGAGACCGCCGCCGAAGGGACCGGGGGGGTGGTCTCACGGCTGCGGAAGCTCGCCGTCATCGATGAGGGCCTCGCCGAGCATGTCATCGCAGCCGAGTCGGTGGATGCCCTCACCCGCGATCTCCTCCATGTCGTTCGTGACCTCGCCGAGAGCGCCGCCGAGGATCCCGAGACGCTGGAACGTCTCGAGCAGCAGTTGACGGCCCTGGGGGAGTTGAAGCGCAAGTACGGCAGGACCCTCGACGAGGTGCTCCAGTTCGGCGAGGAAGCCTCCCGGCGGGCAGCCGAGTTGGAGCAATTGATCGAGAAGGCGTCGAGCATCGACGACCTGGTCCGGGAGTCCGAGAAGGAGCTGGTGCGCACGGGATCGGCGCTCAGAGCAGCTCGTCGGGCTGCCACCGGACGGATCGAGGAAGAGACGCGGTCTCATCTGGCCGCCCTCGGCCTCACCAACGCGTCGTTGCGGTTCTCGATCGAACCGGTCGACCCCGCGCCGTCCGGGGCAGACAAGATGGAGCTCCTCTTCGCCTCCGACGACCGTCTCGCTTCGGGATCGATCCAGGACGTCGCTTCCGGAGGGGAGCTGTCGCGGCTGGTCCTGGCTCTCCGGCTCGCTACCCGATCCCTGGAGACCGACACCCTGGTCTTCGACGAGGTCGACGCCGGAGTGGGCGGGGTGACCGCCCTGGCCCTCGGCAGGAAGCTCGCTGACCTCGCCCTGGGCTGCCAGGTGCTCTGTGTCACCCACCTGCCACAGGTTGCGGCCCATGCCGATGCCCACTACGTCATCGAGCGGTCCGGCGCCAGGGCCACCGTGCGGAAGGTGGAAGGGGAGGAGCGGCTGACCGAGCTGTCCCGAATGCTCGCCGGGCTCCCCGAGAGCGAGCGCGGCAGGGAGGCTGCAGCCGAGTTGCTGGAAGGGGCTCGCCCCTAGACCACCCCGCAGCGGGGTTGTTCGTGTCCGGCCGGATCGGTGCTACATTGGAATTCCGTCATGGACGGCCCTCTTTTCACACCGGAAACCCCCGCTCCGGACCCCGCCCAGGACGCCACCACCCCTCCCACTCCCACCAAGTTCGTCTTCGTCACCGGTGGCGTGGTGTCCAGCCTGGGCAAAGGGATAACCGCCTCCTCGCTCGGGCGTCTCCTCAAGTCCCGCGGTCTGCGGGTCGTGAACCAGAAACTGGACCCGTACATCAACGTCGACCCGGGGACGATGAACCCGTTCCAGCACGGCGAGGTCTTCGTCACCGACGACGGGGGAGAGACCGACCTCGATCTCGGGCACTACGAGCGTTTCACCGGCGAGAACCTGCGACGGACGTCGAACGTCACCTCTGGCTCCGTCTATCTGTCCGTGATCCAGAAGGAGCGCAGAGGCGACTACCTCGGCGACACCGTTCAAGTCATCCCGCACATCACCAACGAGATCAAGGACAGGATCCGGCGGGTCGGTGAGCAGGACGTCGACGTCGTCATCACCGAGGTGGGCGGCACGGTGGGAGACATCGAGAGCCTTCCCT
>JBFYOJ010000244.1:0-3360 GCA_041303885.1 Acidimicrobiia bacterium
GCCCTCGGCCAGAGTGTCGATGATCTCCGGGAACTGGCTGTAATCCCCGTCGTCGAACGTGCTGGGGCCGGGCGGGACATTCACCCCGGTAGCCTCGGCAACGATCTCCCAGGTCACCCGTCCATCCTCGTCGACCCTGTTCACGTCGATGTACGAGTAGTCGGCTTCGGTGGCGTCGAGCAGAGCCTGGAGGGCGGCAGAAAGCGGCTCTTCGTCCCGCCCGGCGAGCAGCGCGTGCGAGCAGGTGGCGAGGGCCTGTTGGATGCGTGCGGTCTCTGCCTCGTGACGGTTCGCCTCGGCCAGGGACCTGATGAGACGCCAGGTGATCCACACCACCAGCACCTGGCCCGGGATCCCCACCAGCAGCCTTCCCACTGCCTCGGAAGTCGGCGGGTCCTCGATGATCACGGCGGCGACGGTGTACAGAGCCGTCAGGCCGGAGCCGAGGATGACCGCAGCTCGCGACTGGTGCTCCCGGGTGCTGACGTAGAGGACGAGGATCAGGATCAGCAGCGCCAGGGTGATCCCGGAGTCGAATCCACTCATCTGTGTGACTTCGACGAAGCTGAGCAAGCCGAATGCGGCTCCGGTGACGATCAGGAGCCCCTCGGTCCTGCGCTCCCGGAACAGTTGGTAGCCGGCGGTGAGGCCGATGGCGGCGAATGCTGCGAACCGGGCCCACGACCCGGGCTCACCCTGCATCATCTCAGCGGACTCTGAAAACGCGCCGAGACTGGCACCGAGCAGAGCTGTGATCAGTGCTGCAGTTCGATAGCGGAAGCTGTCGACGCGATGGAGGGCGAGTCCCCGGGACGAGTCCATGTCGGAGTATCGACCGATGCGTCTCTGAAGTTGAAGGCGGCGGCACGTGCCTCGCCGATTCGACCTTTCCGCCAACGACGGGTCATCGGTACGCTGATCTCGATGCTGTGGCGCAAGCTCGTACATGCAGCAGGTCTGTTGCTCGTCGTCGCCTGTACGGCAGGTGGCAGCGACCCGGGCCAGTCGACCACCACGACCGGGGACCTCGGAACTCCGTCTCGCCCCGACTCCGGCCTTCCCGGGCGGCTTGTTGTACTGGACGCTGCCGGGAATGTGGTGGCGGTCGATCCCGATGGATCGGATCCGAAGTCCGTGACCGATGACGCCGACGAATCGACCCGGTATGCCCAGCCGTCGTGGTCTCCCGGCTCGGATCGGCTTTCATGGGTCGAGGTGACGGCAGCGGGTGCCGGCGTTGGTCTGAGTGACCCGACAGGAGGCAGTCGCACCAGGATCGACATGACCGCCCCGCCCTTCTACCTCCATTGGTCGCCGGACAGCAAGGCGATGGGAGTGCTGCACAATGGGGAACGGGGTGTGATCGAGCTCGAGATGACGGATCCCGGGTCAGGCACGACCGAGGTCGTGGCCGACGGTTCGCCTCTCTACTTTTCCTGGAGCCCGAACAGCGATCGTCTCGTGGCACACATACGAGGCGACGACCTGATCACAATCGACCTCGACGGGACGGTCGCCGACCTCGGCGACACCACGCCTCGTTATCCGGCGCCTCAATGGACACCCGAGGGAATACTGCATCTCGGCCCGGCCGGTCTCGTGTTGCGCGGGGAGGCGGGTGAGTCAAGAGTGCTGGCCACGGTGCGAGGGCAAATGGCCATGGCCGCCAACGGGCAAGGGACCCTCGTCGCAGTCCAGTCGTTGGCTGACGATGCCGGGATCAGCGCCGCTCTGCCCGAGGTCCCGGCGTTGCCTGCTGGGTCGGTCATGGTGATAGATGTGGCTACCGGGGAGTTGACCGAGGTCGCACCGGGTCTCTCCGTGGGGTTCTTCTGGAGCCCTGACGGCGAGAGTCTTCTGCTCCTGCGGCCGAGCGGGCAGCCGGGTGAGGTGGATGTGCTGGTGTGGTCCGGTGGCGAGGCAACCTCGCAGTACCGGATCGAACCGGAGCGGACGTTCATCAGGGACGTCCTTCAGTTCTTCGACCAGTACTCCCGGTCGCTCCGGCTTTGGTCTCCCGATTCGTCCGCCTTTGCTCTTGCCGGCTCGGTCGATGGGGACCCGGGGATCTGGGTGAAGACCGTCTCGGCTGACGACCCGGTCGAGGTGTTCGAGGGAACTTGGGCTGCCTGGTCGGAGGGTTGAGAGTGCCTATCCGACTGCGGGAGGTGGACCGGATCACCGAGCTCCCCGCCTTCCAGGCAATCGCTTCTTCCTGTCTGGCCGCCGGCGGCACTCGTTACACCGTGCATCCCGGTGACCTCGCTTGGTGGGTTCATCATGAAGACCCGCGTCTTGCCGCATCGACCAGTTACTGGCTTTGGGAGGATCGTGGTTTCGTCGCGCTTGCCGAAGACGAGACCAACATCTTCACCCTTCCTGGCGAGGAGATCGTCCCTCTTATCGAGTGGAGCCAGGAACGGCTCGGGGGCGGGGCCACGGTCGGCTGGGTGTCGGATGCGGACACCGAGCTGCGCGCCTATCTGCAATCCAACGGGTACCGACTGTCCTGGTCGATGTCCTCGTTCGAACGAGATCTCACCGCGCTCGGTGTCGCGGGCGACGACCTACCTCCCGGTTGGGAACTGCGCCCGGTCCGAGGTGAGGAGGAGGCTGACAACCGTCGCGAGGCGTCACACCGTGCCTTTCGGTCCACAATGACTCGGGAGGCGCATCTGCAGCGCTACCTCCGCTTCATGCGATCTCCGGTGTATGACCGTTCTCACGACCTGGTCGCGGTCGCACCCGATGGGCGGATCGCCTCGTTCCTGATCTGGTGGGCCGATCCGTCCGGCATTGCCCAGATCGAGCCCTTTGGGACCCACCCGGACTTCCAGCGGCAAGGCGTCGGAACGTCGCTCATCGAATACGGCGTGACGAGGATGCGCGAGGTCGGGATGCGTCTCGTCCGGGTGTGCACCCAGGAGACACGTGAGGCAGCCACGCGCTTCTACCCGGCGGCCGGGTTCACCGTGACGGGATCGCTCGGCTGGTGGCGACCGATCGAAGAGGCATAGTCAGGTCGATGCTCACCGCAGCGGGACGATCGCGTCGATCTCAACCAGGAAGTCGGGGTGGGCCAGGGAGGAGACGACGAGAAGGGTGTTGGCCGGGGGAGGAGAAGGGAAGAACTCCCTCCGGACCTCGCCGACGGGTCCTCGGTCCTCGAGGCGGGTCAGATACAGGGTGGTGCGGGCCACGTCCTCCATTCGGCCTCCGGCGGACTCGATCACACGTTGCAGGTTGCTGAGCACCTGCCGAGCCTGAGCGGCGGCATCCTCACCACCGACCAGATTTCCGCTCTCGTCCAGTGCCGTCTGGCCGGCCACGAAGAGGATCCGCCCCGAGACGATGATCCCG
>JBFYOJ010000245.1:0-4601 GCA_041303885.1 Acidimicrobiia bacterium
CCGCATTTGTGGCAGACGGCGAGCATCTTCGTCACGTACTCGGCCCAGTTGCTGCGTCGTGTCGAGGACAGCACTGAGGTCATCGGGATCGACGAGGGCCAGTTCTTCGACGACGGCCTCGTCGAGGTGGTCGAGCAGCTTGCCGCCGCGGGCAAGCAGGTGATCATCGCCGGTCTGGACACCGACTACCTGAGAAGACCGTTCGAGCCCATTCCGACCCTGTGTGACCGGGCCGAGTACGTGACGAAGATGCTCGCCGTCTGCCACAAATGCGGAGGGCCCGGGATGTATACCCAGCGCATCGTCCACTCAGACGACCTGGTTGTGCTCGGAGCGGCTGGGGCCTACGAGGCTCGCTGTCGGGTGTGCTACGACCCGACGGAAGCAGAGCAGCCAGAGCTCGGCCTCGAGAGCGTATAGGTTCTGCTCCTCGTTTCTGGTAACCTCATCCAGTCCGCCAGACGCGACATTTCCCCTCTTTTCGGAGTGCTTCGTTGATGAGCACCCACACACGCCGGAACCCCGGCGTGACTGTTAACGGGTTTCGCCGTGGCCGCCCCTTGTCAGGGGGGTCGTCCCGTGCCGTCTGGCGCACATGTTTGGAGACGGGAATCCGCCACCAGGATCGGATTTCCGCGTTAGCGCGTTCATTGCAACTCAGAGGAGCGACACCACATGGCTCTATTTCGCAAGAAGAGCCCTCAGATCATTCGGAAATCTTCGACCGAAGGGACTGTTGAGGAACACAAGACCGTCCGCGTCAAGGGACGCAAGGTGGAGGTCACCAGGGTCGAAGGGCGGCCGCCGGCACCACAGAAGCCGGCGAGGAAGGACAAGCGTCGTCAGACGACCGGCCAGGGCAGTGGCCATCACGCCAAGAACGGCCTGGCTACATCGCGGACGAGATCCCGGCGCCCGGTCGACGACGAGGTCATCGTCCCCGTCGAGACCGGACGGAAGCAGATGCTGGTCAGAGTCACCCGGGGGCAGACACAGATGGTGATCCTCGAGGGCCCCGTGCTGGTCGAGCACTATGTCGCTCGGGAGGACTCCGGGTCGGTTGCAGGGAACATCTACCTTGCCAAGGTCCGCAACGTTCTGCCCGGCATGGAGGCAGCCTTCCTCGACTTCGGGGCCGCGAAGAACGGCGTCCTCTACGCCTCGGATGTAGCCGCCGACGGGAGGGGCAACGGCCGATCCACCCGGCGCATCGAAAGCGTTTTGAAAGAAGGCGACGAGGTTCTGGTTCAGGTGACCAAGGACGCAATGGGAGCGAAAGGCGCCAGGCTGACGGGCATGCCGTCGCTCCCCGGGCGTTATCTCGTGTTGGTCCCCGACTCGGACAGTGTCGGCATCAGCCGACGGCTGCCCGACGACGATCGTTCCCGGCTTCGCGATGTCATCAACAAGGTCCGCCCCGAGGGCTACGGCGTGATCGTGCGCACCGCCGCCCTCCACGCCAGTGCCGAGGAGCTCGCCGCCGACATCTCTCGCCTGCGCAAGGTATGGGATCGGATCCAGGACGAGGCCAAGACTGGCGGGTCGCCACGGATGGTTCACGAGGAGCCTGAGCTGCTGATAAAGGTGATCCGGGAGCACTTCACCGCGGATTTCCGCAAGCTGCTGATCGACGACGCCAGGGCTTACGAGACCGTGGTCGGCTATCTGCGCGGGACCGCCCCGGATTTGGTCTCCAAGGTCCAGCACTATCAGGACGAGGTTCCGCTGTTCGAGCGCTACCACGTCGACGACCAGTTGAAGAAGGCGCTCGACCGAAAGGTCTACCTCCCGTCAGGGGGCCATCTCGTGATGGATCGCACCGAGGCTTTGACCGTGATCGATGTCAACACCGGGAAGTTCGTCGGCTCCTCCACCCTCGAGGAGACGGTCTTGCAGAACAATCTCGAAGCCGCCGAGGAAATCGGCCGACAGCTGCGTCTCCGTGACATCGGTGGGATCATCGTGATCGATTTCATCGACATGGAGACCATCGACAATCAGCAAGCCGTTCTGAGACGTCTCAAGGAGACTCTGGCCAAGGACAAGACCAGGACCCAGGTGTTCGATGTGTCCCATCTCGGGCTGGTCGAGATGACCCGGAAGAACGTGTCGGCGGGTCTGCTCGAGCAGTTCTCCTCGAAATGCGATGCATGCGGTGGCCGAGGGATCATCGTCCACGAGCACGCCATAGCCGCCGAGGATCTGGTCACCGAGGCTGCCGTCGGAGATTACGACTGAGGCGATCCCGTCTGCCCCGAAGCGCCAATGCTTTGGCGGTTACGGGCGGCGCCTTGTAGAATCGCCTCTCGTTCCCCTTCCAAGAGGTCTACCCATGTACGCCATCATTCGCGCCGGCGGCAAGCAAGCCAAGGTGCATTCGGGTGATGTGATCGAGATCGAGCGCGTCAAGAGTGATGCCGAGGAGCTCACCTTTGCGCCACTTCTCGTGGTGGACGACAAGGGCAACGCGGTGTCCGATCGCGACGTTCTGGCCAAGGCCTCGGTGACTGCCAAGGTGCTCGGCGAGTCGCAAGGCCCCAAGATCGACATCTTCAAGTACAAGAACAAGAGTGGCAACCGCCGCCGCCAGGGTCATCGACAGAAGTACACCCGAATCGAGATAACCGGGATCGAGCTGCCCGGTGCAACCAAGGCCAAGACAACGGCTGCCAAGGCGACGGCTGCCAAGGCGACGGCTGCCAAGACGTCGGCTGCGAAGCCGGCAGCTGAGAAGGCGACGGCCGCCAAGCCGACTGCTGCCAAGGCCCCCGCACCCAAGGCCGGGGCGAAGACGTCGGCGGCCAAGACCACCAAGGCCAAGGGCGACACATCCGAGGAGGAATGACATGTCAAAGACCAAAGCCGGAGGTTCCTCGAAGAACGGGCGTGACTCAGCCGCCAAGCGGCTGGGGCCAAAGGTCTTCGACGGTGAGTTCGTGAATGCCGGCGCCATCCTGGTCCGCCAGCGCGGCACGAGGATCCATCCGGGTGAGAACGTCGGCAGAGGCAACGACGACACGCTCTTCGCTACCGCGAATGGCACCGTCAAGTACGGGTCGCGCTCCAACCGGCGCCTCGTGCATGTCCTGCCCGAATAAACGATCCTGAGCAGCGAGAGCTAGGTTCCGGTCGTGTTCGTCGACCGGGTGCGCGTCAACCTCCGCGCCGGAAACGGCGGTGCGGGGGTTGTCTCATTTGTGAGGGCAAGAGGGAAGCCAAAGGGCAAGCCGACCGGAGGCAACGGCGGCCCGGGTGGCTCGGTGCACCTGAAGGCTGATCCGTCCGTGGCGACCCTCTTGCGCTACCAACGCAACCCCCATCACGCTGCGGGTCACGGAACGCACGGTCAGGGCGACCTCCGTCATGGTCGCGGCGGCGAAGATCTCACCCTGTCTGTGCCCTTGGGGACAGTGGTGTACGACGCCCAGGGCACGATGATCGCCGACCTGGTCGAAGACGGTCAGACCGTCGAGGCTGTGAAAGGCGGACGCGGGGGCCGGGGCAATGCCGCGTTCGTCAACCCTTCGAATCGGGCCCCCGCCGTGGCGGAGCAGGGGGAGTATGGGAGGGCCGAATGGTTCACGCTGGAGATGAAGCTTCTCGCCGACGCGGCCCTCATCGGGTTCCCCAACGCGGGAAAGTCGACCTTCATCTCGAAAGTCTCGGCAGCCAAGCCGAAGATCGCCGACTATCCGTTCACGACACTCGAGCCCAATCTGGGTGTCGTCAGCTTCGACGGGCGGGAGTTCGTCCTGGCCGACATACCGGGGCTGATCGAGGGTGCTGCCGCGGGAAAGGGGCTCGGTCACGAGTTCCTCCGCCATGTCGAGCGGGCCCGTGTCCTCGTGATCCTGCTCGACCCGTCGCCGGCGCAGGAGAAGACTCCGAGCGAGCAATTGGCGATCCTCACCCGTGAGATCCGAGAGTACTCGCCCGAGCTTGCCTCCAGACCGAGCCTCGTTCTATTGAACAAGGCCGATCTCGGTGACCTGGAGACGACGGCAACATCGGTCGGGGCGATGCCGGTGTCGGCCGTGACCGGTGCCGGGATGCGGGACTCCCTCCACGCGATCGCCGATCTTGTCGACGAGGCCCAGCGACTCGCCCCGGAGCGCAAGGGTTTCGTTCTTCATCGGCCGCTTGGCCCGACCTTCACCATTCGTCGAGAAGACGGTGGGTGGCGCGTCGACGGGATCGCGGCAGAACGCGCCGTTGCTTTCGCCGATCTCACCATGGCCGAGGCGGCCGACATGGCCGCGTGGCGGTTGACCCGTCTCGGGGTCAACGAGGCATTGACCGAGGCGGGTGCAGTCGAAGGAGATGAGGTGAGGATCGGGGACCTCACCTTCGAGTTCATCCCAGACACCGGCGACGAGGAGTGATCTGTTGGCCGGACGCCAGGATCTCCGCGCACGCCATTTCAACCGGCCGGTCACCACGACCGTCGCACCCGAGCTCGGGTCGATCGACACGTGAACGGAGCCACGGTGAGGGCAGCCAAGGCGCCGACCACCGGCGAGGAGCCTTCCCGGGCGTAGCAGCCGGGGCTGGCGACCGTCGAATCGACCATCCCTCCCATCGCGGCACCGGCGAGGACGCGG
>JBFYOJ010000246.1:0-4991 GCA_041303885.1 Acidimicrobiia bacterium
AACCTCGAGAAAGAGGAGAACGCAGATGTCCGCCGATTACCGATTCGAGACCCTCCAGGTCCACGCCGGCCAGGATCCGGCGCCAGGGACCAATGCACGTGCCGTGCCGATCTACCAGACCACGTCGTACACCTTCGATGATGCCGACCACGGGGCCCGGCTGTTCGCACTCCAGGAGTTCGGGAACATCTACACCCGGATCATGAACCCCACCACCGACGTGTTCGAAAAGCGGATCGCTGCACTCGAAGGAGGGGTGGCCGCCGTCGCCACATCGAGCGGGCAGGCGGCGCAACTGACCGCGATCCTCACGATCGCCGAGGCCGGAGACAACATCGTCTCGACCAGCTACTTGTACGGAGGGACCTACAACCAGTTCAAGGTTGCCTTCCCCCGGCTCGGGATCGAAGTCCGGTTCGTCGATGGCGACGACCCGGCCGACTTCGAGCGGCTCATCGACGACAAGACGAAGGCGGTCTTCCTCGAGACCATCGGGAACCCGAGGTTCAATGTCCCCGACATCCCGTCGATCGCCGCGACCGCCCATGCCCATGGGGTGCCGGTGATCGTCGACAACACTTTTGGTGCGGCGGGCTATCTCAGCCGCCCGATCGAGCACGGGGCGGACATAATCGTAGCCTCTGCGACCAAGTGGATCGGCGGTCATGGCACCTCGATCGGCGGGGTCATCGTCGACTCGGGGAACTTCGACTGGCGTAACGGCCGGTTCCCCATCTTCACCGAGCCGGCTCCCGGATATCACGGCCTGGTCTTCTCCGACGTGTTCGGGCCAGACGGGCCGTTCGGCAACATTGCCTTTGCCATCAGGGCCCGGGTCGAGGGGCTGAGGGACCTCGGGGCGGCCTTGAGCCCGTTCAACTCCTTCCTGTTCCTGCAGGGTCTGGAGACCTTGTCATTGAGAGTCCAGCGTCATGTCGACAATGCCCTGGAGCTGGCACGGTGGCTCGAGGCCCACGACTCGGTCACCTGGGTGGACTATCCGGGTCTGGAAAGTCATGCCTATCACGAGAACGCCAAGCGGTTTCTCCGCAACGGGTTCGGCGCAGTCCTGACTTTCGGGATCAAGGGTGGCGACGAGCCGGCCCGCCGGTTCATCGACTCGGTGAAGCTGGCCTCACATCTGGCCAACGTCGGTGACGCGAAGACCCTGGTCATCCATCCGACCTCCACGACGCACCAGCAGCTCTCCGCTGATGAGCAGAAGGCGGCCGGCGTCCGCTCGGATCAGATCAGGGTCTCCGTCGGCATCGAGCACATCGACGACATCATCGCCGACTTCGAGCAGGCCTTCGAGAAGGCGCTGGAGACGGAGCCGGTAGCTTGACCGCACCCCTGTCAGATGACACGAAGTTCCACGACCTCGAAGGCGTCTTCCCGCTGGAGGGCGGGGAGACGCTGATCGAGCCACGAGTGGCCTTCCGGACATGGGGTGCACCCAAGGACGAGGCGATACTCATCTGTCACGCCCTCACCGGGAACGCCGATGCCGACGAATGGTGGGAGGGACTGTTCGGGTCTTCTCGATCGTTCGACCCGTCGAATGATTACATCATCGCCAGCAACGTACTGGGGGGCTGTTATGGAACCACGGGGCCCACTTCGACCAAGCCGGGGACGACCCACTGGTACGGGGGCTCCTTCCCCGGTGTCACCATCAGGGACATGGTCCACCTCCAGGCTCGGCTGATCGATCACCTGGGAGTCGAATCGCTGAGTCTGGTCATCGGTGGCTCGATGGGCGGTATGCAGGCGCTGGAATGGGCCGCCACCTATCCGGACAAGGTGAAAGGGGTCGCGGCGATAGGTGTCGGAGCAGAGCACTCTGCCTGGAGCGTCGCTTTCTCCGAGGCACAGCGCGCCGCCATCTGGACAGATCCTCGGTTCGAAGGTGGTTACTACGCGCCGGGGCAGGGGCCGGACAACGGGCTGGCGGTGGCACGGATGATCGCCATGATCTCCTATCGAGGCAAAGTCAACTTCGAGTCGAGGTTCGGTCGCCGCACCGTCGAAGACGAGTTCGAGGTGCGCAGCTATCTGCGCCACCAGGGACAGAAGCTGGTCGACCGATTCGATGCCAATACCTATTTGCGTCTGGTCGACGCGATGGACAGCCACGACCTCGCCCGGGACCGTGGTGATCCGGGTACCGTCCTCGCCGGGATCAAGACACCCGTCCTCGCAGTCGGAATCTCCAGCGATGTGCTCTATCCATCCTCCGAGGTCGAGGACCTCGCCTCGGCGCTCCCCAACGCCCGATATCAGATGCTTCATGCACCCCACGGCCATGATTCGTTCTTGATCGACACCGCCAATCTCGACGGCATCGTGAGCCGCTTCAAGAACGACCTGGCGAGGGGGATCACCCCATCTGACGACCTTGGCCCCGGGTCAGGGCGGGGAGCGGCCTGGGCATAGCGTTCAGCGTTCAGCGTTCTAGCTTCTACGTCGATGTCGATCCTTCCCCTTCAGCTGCTTCCTGACAACTCCTCGGTCGACGCCGGGACGTTGTCGATCGCGGGGTGTTCGGTGCCCGACCTCGTCGCCGAGTTCGGCACACCGCTGTTCATATACGACGAGAGCCACCTGCGTGCCCGATGCCGGGAGGCGGTGGCGGCCTTCCCGGACGGCGTCGCCTACGCCACGAAGGCATTCCTCTGCGGGGCCATGGCCCGTCTTGCCCATGAAGAGGGCATGTGGCTCGATGTGGCAACAGGCGGGGAGATCCATGTCTCACTGGCCTCGGGTGTCCCTGCCGAGCGGTTGGTCTTTCACGGGAACAACAAGTCGCCCAACGAGCTGCGTCAGGCTCTGGAGGCCGGTGTGGGGCGGATCGTCGTCGATTCGCTGGATGAGTTGGACCGGATCGATGGCCTCGTCTCGGAAAGGCTCAACGGTCCACAGGTGCTGATCAGGGTGAACCCGGGAGTGGAGGCCCACACCCACGACTTCCTGCGCACCGGTGCAACTGACTCCAAGTTCGGCATCAGCATCGCCGGCGGGTTCGCATCCCGGGCTGTCGCTCGCGCCCGCAATTCGAGGGCCATGCATTTCGTCGGCATCCATGCCCACGTCGGAAGCCAGGTCTTCGACGTCGATTCCTTCCAGAGGGCGGTCGGGATCATCGGTGAGTTCGTCGCCCCGCTCGACATCGAAGAGCTGTCCATCGGGGGCGGCCTGGGGGTTGCCTACGTGGAGGGCGAGCATGCCCCTTCGATCTCCGAATGGGGGAAGGCGATCCACCAATCCGCGACTGCCGCCGGGATCGAGGCCCGGGTGGTGGCCGAACCGGGCCGGGCGATCGTGGCACAAGCAGCGATCACCGTCTACACGGTGGGCACGATCAAGGAGATCCCGGGTGTGCGCACCTATGTCTCGGTCGACGGCGGGATGAGCGACAACCCGCGGCCGGTCCTATACGGCAGCGGCTACGAGGTGTTCGCACCGGGGGCTACCGACTCCGACCGCACCCGTGACATCCGCTTGGTGGGCAAGCACTGCGAGTCGGGGGATGTGCTCGCCTGGCGCGCTCAGGTCCCGGCGGATCTCGCCATTGGCGATCTGCTCGCCACCCCGGTCACGGGAGCATACGGGCACTCGATGGGCTCGAACTACAACATGGTGCGACGACCTGCCGTTGTCTTCGTCCGGGATGGCTCAGCCCGTTTGGTGATCAGACGTGAAACCCACGCCGACCTGCTGGCCCGCGATCTCGTGGCGGGTGGGGACGATTGACGTTCAACCGCTGCGAGTGAAGGGCTCGGTGAACCCGGCAGCCCTTGTGTCACATGGGTCGTTGCTGACGGTGAAGGTCAGAGTGTCACCTTCGAGCGACGCCTTGTAGTTCCCGGTCTGAGCAGGGCATTCCCCCGTTGTGGCAGTTGCGAAGCTGACCGTCGACCCCATCGCTGCCACGAAGCCACCCATCAGCTCCACATCCGGAGCGTCCGAGGCCGCGACTGTGTATTCCGTGCCATCTGTGACGGTGAGAACGTAAACGCCGTTGTCCCAACTCCCGACCAAGTCCTTGACGGTGAACCCGGACGAGGAGGCCGGTGGGCTCGACCCTGCGGCCGGTGCGGCCGTGGTGGTGGAAGCATCGGCACCGCCGCCGCATGCCGCGAGGGCGAGCAGCAAGCCCAGGTACAGGGTGGCGCTGCGATAGATCCGTGGGCGGGTGATGGTGTGTATCGACATCTTCGGCTGCACGTTATCGCCGAGAACGTGCCAACGCGGACTCCGTTCGCGCTTGATCGGACCTGGTCGGGAGCGGTTATCAATCGTTGCGGGCGAACGGAGCGGCAAACCCGGAGGAACGCAGGGCGCACGGATCTTCGACCAGAGTGAGAGTCAGCTCATCTCCTTCGACCACCGCAACGTAGGTCCCGGTCTGACCGGGGCATTCGGCCGTCGTGGCGGTGACAAAGCTGAATTCGTCCCCATCACGGGCGACGAACCCTCCCATCAACACGGTGGTCGACCCGTCGGAGGACATCACCACATACTCGCCACTGTCGTTCACCTCGAGGACGAGGACGCCATTGTCCCAGACACCGGTCAGATCCGAGAGGGTGGCCGCAGTGGTGGAGACGACCGTGATGGTGTTCTCATCCACGGTGACGCCGGTCGAGGTCGTCCCTGACCCACCACCGTTGCCCCCGCAGGCAGCGAGGCACGCCACGAGTGCGACGAGCAACAGTCCCTGTGTGCGTTTCACCCGTGGGTTGGGAAGCCCAGGTCCACTCCACGATGGATCGGGTCGGCCCATCTCGAGATGACCACCTTCTGCCTGGTGTAGAAGTGGACTCCCTCCGGGCCGTAGATGGCGTGACTCCCGAAGATGGAGTCCTTCCACCCCCCGAAGCTGTAGAAGGAGAGTGGCACTGGGATGGGCACGTTGATCCCAACCATGCCCACCTCGATCTCCGCCTGGAATTTGCGTGCGGCGCCGCCGTCGTTGGTGAACACCGCGG
>JBFYOJ010000247.1:0-3000 GCA_041303885.1 Acidimicrobiia bacterium
CGGTCTCGGCCCAGTCCCCGGTCTCGGCCCAGTCCCCGGTCTCGGCCCAGTCCCCGGTCTCGGCCCAGTCCCCGGTCTCGGCCCAGTCCCCGGTCTCGGCCCAGTCCCCGGTCTCGGCGGACAGCGTCGACGGCTCGGCCGATTCATGACCCGGGGCCCTTACGGGATGACATCCGGCCTTGGCGCATGATGTCATCCCGTAGCCTTGGCAGGCAGTGAGCAAGCCTCTCCGTTGGATGGTGGCCACACTGGTGGGTGTCATCGCCCTCATCGGTGCAGCCTCTTTCGCTCCTCGCGCCATTCCGGCGGCGGCCCCGCCGGTGCGGCTGGACGGATACGTCAGTCCCACCACCGTGCCTGCACCAACCGAATTGGTGGTGGTGCCCACCCCTTCGGTGGATCTGGAGCCCTCGGTCCCGGTGGTGACCAGTACCACACTCCCTTCTGCCGGGGATGGGGCTCCGGCGACCACGGTCCCCACCGTATCTACCTCCCAGGATGACGACGATGACGAGTCAGACGAAGTTGCCGACGATGACGACACGGCCGACTCCCCCGATGACGGCTCGGCCGACTCCCCCGATGACGACTGACGGCGTCCGGATCGGTCGGCACATGTCCGCCCGGATGCGGATTCTGGGGTGGTACATCCTCCTCCTGGCGATCGCCATTGTCCCGGCTCTCCTGATCCAGCGCTCCTTTCTGCTCGATCAGGTGGTCTCGGACGCCGACCTGGGCCTCGACCAGGAGGTCGGTGAGCTTCGCCAACTTGCGGATGGCTTGAACCCCGAGACCGGTGAGCCCTTCGCCGGCGATGTTCGGTCCATATTCGACACCTATCTGCAGCGGAACGTCCCCCTGGCCGACGAGGCGATTGTGACCATCGTGGGAGGCGTGCCATACAAGAGCGACGTGGCCGGCTCGGGATTCGCCGGTACCGAGCTGATGAGCCATTGGGCTTCGCTACAGGCGTCGGAGCGCGATCAGGTCGACACCGACCAGGGGCCGGTCCGCTATCTGGCCGTGCCGTTGGTGTCCAATGACACGCAGGGCGGGGTCTTTGTCGTCGCCATCGGCTTGCAGGCGCAATTGGACAGGGTGAATGGGGTGATCCGTGTCGGTGCCCTGGTCCTGGGCTCGATCTTCCTCCTCGCCTCGGTGGTGGCATGGCTGGCCGCCGGTGACGTGCTGAGACCCCTGCGACAGCTCTCCGAGACGACCCGATCGATCACGGAATTGGATCTATCCCAGCGGATCCCGGTGCACGGGAACGACGAGATCGCGGCGCTCACCCGCACGTTCAACGGCATGCTCGATCGGCTCGAGGAATCCTTCGCTACCCAGCGAAGGTTCGTCGACGACGCCGGCCACGAGCTTCGGACCCCGATAACGGTGATCCGTGGGCAGCTGGAGGTGCTCGGCGACGACCCGGTCGAGCGGGCGGCCACGGTGCGACTGGTCACCGGGGAGCTGGACCGGATGTCGCGCATCGTCGAAGACCTGCTGATACTGGCTCGCTCTGAGCAACCCGACTTCATCCAGATCCACCCGATCGACCTCTCCGAGTTCGCAGAGGAGTTGGGCACCAAGGCGTCTGCCCTCGCCGGGAAGCCGGTGGCTTTGAGCATGGTGGAGCCCGCCGTGATTCCAGGTGACAGCCAGAGACTGACCCAGGCGGTGCTGAACCTGGTTCGCAACGCAGTCGAGCACACCACCCCGGACGTATCGATATCGCTCGGGGCGGCGGTGAACGGCGAATGGGCCCGGATCACGGTGTCCGACGACGGGCCCGGGATCCCGCCCGAGGAGCAGAAGCGGATGTTCGAGAGATTCGCCCGGGGTGGCGCGGGGCAGCGGCCCACCGAGGGTGCTGGTCTCGGCCTATCCATCGCCAAGGCGATAGTCGACGGCCACGGCGGCCATATCGAGCTCGACAGTGGTTCTGAAGGGACCACGTTCACCATGTTTCTCCCCCTTGACGGCGACGATGGAGATAGCGCCCCTTGAGCAGGATCCTCATCGTCGAGGACGAGCCCGGCATCGCGTCCTTCCTGGAGAAGGGCCTGACCGCGGCGGGCCATACCACTCTGGTGGTGGACGACGGCGTGATCGCCGCCCATGCTGCTCGGGACAGAGATTTCGATCTGATGATTCTCGACCTGGGGCTTCCCCGGATGGATGGCAATCAGGTCCTCGCCGAGATCAGGTCGCGAGGAGAGCGCATGCCGGTGATCATCCTCACCGCCCGTAGCGGGGTGCGCGACACGGTCGCCGGGCTGGAGGGAGGGGCCGACGATTACGTGACCAAGCCCTTCCGGTTCGAGGAGCTGCTCGCCAGAGTCAAGGCACGGCTCCGGGATCCGGGTGTCTCGGAGCAGAACGAGCTGGTCGCCGGCGATGTCGTGCTCGACCTGCTGACCCGCCGGGCCGAAGTAGGCGGGAAGGAGGTCGAGCTGTCTGCGCGGGAGTTCATCCTGGCCGAGACCTTGATGCGGCACCCGGGGCAGGTCCTGTCACGCCAACAGCTGCTCTCTGGTGTGTGGGGGTACGACTTCGATCCCGGGTCGAACGTGGTCGATGTGTACGTCGGCTACCTGCGCAAGAAGCTGGGCAAGGACCGAATCGAAACGGTCCGGGGCATGGGCTATCGTCTGACGGCGGACTGATCTCGGGGGCGGGCGAGTGCCCACCATGTGACGGCGGCCGCGGCCCCCAGATGCCATACCGCATGAGTTTGGAAGGGCGAGCCCGGGTCGCACAACGGTCCTCCCGTGGCTCCGAGGCGACCGAAGATCGCCATGGCGCCGAGCAATACCAGCGGCCCGATGGACGTCAGCGACCGGTTCTGGATGAGGAGTGAGGCCACGGCGAGGACGGTCAGACCGATTGCAGCCGGGTCGGCCACCAGGGGAAACAGCGCGAAGAGGATCCCGAGTGCGATCAGGGCTGGGAGCTGGGAGAGGCGCTCCCATCGAGTCCCGAGCCCGGCGACCACCGCGA
>JBFYOJ010000248.1:0-4026 GCA_041303885.1 Acidimicrobiia bacterium
CAGAGGTGAACAGAAATGGGCTCGCGGATACTGGTTGTTGAGGACTCGGCCGTCATCAGACGGTTGATCGAAGTCTGCCTCCGCGCCGCCGACCTCGAGATCGTCACCCGCGACGACGGGAAGAGTGGCCTCTCGGCGGTTGGCACGGAGTCTCCAGACCTCGTGGTGCTCGACATCGGCCTCCCCGGGATGGACGGATGGGAAGTGTTGGACCGCATCCGCAGGGACGAGACGACAAAGGACATCCCGGTCGTTGTTCTCACAGCTCACGCGGAAGAGGAATCACGGCGCAGGGCCAATGAGGGTGGCGCCGACGCCTTCGTGACGAAGCCCTTCCAGCCGAACGACTTCCGGTCGACGGTCCTCTCACTGCTGGAGTAGGCGGTTCGACTACCTCGGTGTCTTGCGTCCTACGTGGCGCGCACCACGCTCACTCCTTGGCCATCACCTCGGTGAGACGCTCGGCCAGATCGACGACCCGGTTGGAGTAGCCCCACTCGTTGTCATACCAGGACATGACCTTGACCAGGTTCCCGCCCAGGACCTGAGTGCCCCCGGCGTCGAAGATCGACGAGTGAGGGTTGCCGATGATGTCGGTGGACACGATCGGGTCTTCGACGTACTCCATGATCCCGGCCATCGGGCCCTCCGCAGCGGCCTTGACCGCAGCATTGATTTCCTCGACTGTCACATCGCGCTCCAACTCCACCACCAGATCGACCGTCGACCCGTCCGGCACAGGGACCCTCATCGCCATGCCATCGAGCTTCCCGGCCAGCCCGGGCAGGACTTCGCCGACGGCCGCGGCCGCCCCGGTCGTGGTGGGGATGATGTTCTCGGTCGCAGCCCGCGCCCGGCGGAGGTCCTTGTGGGGGACATCGGCCAGCACCTGGTCGTTGGTGTAGGCGTGGACCGTCGTCATGACGCCCTTTCGAATCCCGAAGCTGTCGTCGAGGACCTTGGCGAGCGGGGCCAGGCAGTTGGTGGTGCATGATGCATTCGAGACGATGATGTCGCCCGAGTCGAGTTGGGCGTCGTTCACGCCGAGCACCACTGTCTCATCGATCTTGTCCTTCGATGGAACGGTGAGAATCACCCGCTTCGCGCCGGCATCGATGTGCTTTTGCAACGACGCACGATCCCGGAAGACGCCGGTCGATTCGATCACGATGTCGACATCGAGGTCCTTCCAGGGGAGTTGCGCCGGGTCGCGTTCCATCAGCATCCTGACTTGATGCTCTCCGACCTTCATCACCCCGTCCTTGACGCTCACTTCCTCGTCGAATCGACCCATCACCGAGTCGTACTCCAATAGGTAGGCGAGGATGTCGTCGTCCGAGAGGTCGTTGATTGCGACCACCTTGAGACCGGAGTCGGGGCGACCGGCGATGATCCTGAAGACCGCTCTTCCGATGCGCCCGAACCCGTTGATTGCCACATTGGCCATGTTCAGTTCCCTCCATCGAGGTACTCGGCGAGCTTGGAGGTGACCTCGACCACCCGATGGGAGTAGGCCCAGCCGTTGTTGAACCACGTGATGGTCTTGACCAGGTTCTCACCCGTAACCATGGTCGCCAGGCTGTCGTACACGCCTGAGTGCGAAGTCATTCTCACATCCGAGGAGACGATTGGGTCGGTCACATACTCGATGACTCCCTGAAAGTCGGTCTCGCATGCTTTCTTCACGACCGAGTTCACCGCCTCTTTGTCCGTCGGTCGCTCGGTGTCGGCCACCATGTCGATCGTCGAGCCGTCTACGACCGGGACGTTCAAAGCCACCACTGACAGCTTGCCCTCCAGCTCCGGCAGCACCTGGGTGATGATGCCCGCCGAGTTGGTCTCGGCCGGAATGATGTTCTCCCCTGCTGCCCGGCTGGTCCGGTAGGAGTCGGTGGGCACGTCGGCAAGTCTCCCGGCGTTGGACATTGCCTTGACCACGGTCATGAAGACCCGTCTGATCCCGAACTCATCGTTGATCGTCTTCAGAATCGGCGCAGCCGCATTGGATGTGTTCGAGCCGAGGGCAACCTGATCGAGGTCGGGCCCGATCATGTCGTAGTTGATCCCAGGCAGCAAGAGCGGGATCTCACCCGGAGTCTCCGGGCTGGAGGTGAGGATCACCTTCTCGGCGCCGGCGGCGAGATGCTTGTCCAGGGCCTCCTTGCTCCGGTAGCGGCTGGTGGTCTCGAGAACCACGTCGACGCCGAGGTCTCCCCATGGAGCGTCCCCCGGTTCACGGGCGTTGAGGAATACAGCTTTGCGATCGCCGTAGGTGAAGGTTCCTTCGGCATGAGAGACCGGCAGCGGGAACCGACCGTACAGCGAGTCGTACTTGAGCAGATAGGTGAGTGCGTCGGGGTCGGCGATGTCGCTGATCGCCACCACCTCGAGGTCCGAGCGGTCGTGGAGGAGACGCATCACGTTCCTCCCGATCCTCCCAAACCCCATCAGCCCGATCCGGGTCGTTGCCATCGATGAAATCCTTTCCGTGGCCCTGAACCTAGTGGCCATACCCCTTGGCGGCGCAATCCGATCCCTATATGTTCAACAGGGGAGGGGAGATGCTGGTTGGGCTCGTTCTCAGTGCCATTTGCCTGGTCGCCCCGGTCAACGGACCGGTGGTGGGCGAGTATTCCCCGATCGGCTCCTACGGGGGTCATTGGGGCATCGACTACGCCGTCCCGGTCGGGTCGACAGTGCGTGCTCCGGTGGCCGGAGAAGTGACGTTCGCCGGCTCTGTGGCCGGGATGAGATCGGTGACGATCGAGCCAGTCGCCGGGCTCAAGGTATCTGTGTCGTATCTCTCCACCATCTCCGTCACAAAGGGGGCAACCGTCGCCCGCGGTCAGACGTTGGGGGCTGCTGGTGCCCCGCATGGCAGGGACGGAGTTCACCTCTCCACCCGGATCGATGGACAGTATGTCGATCCTGCCAGCCAGCTCGGGTGTCGCCGCACCGATATCACCCGAGCCCTCCGGCTCGTCATGCCGCCAGGGCCCTATCCTCGGAAACGTGCGCACAGGGATCTTCGGTGGGACGTTCGATCCGATCCACATCGCCCATCTCCACGCGGGGGAGACGGCCCTCTTCCAGGCGGACCTCGATCGCGTGCTGTTCATGCCGGCCGGCGACCCGTGGCAGAAGGATGACCGCGTCCTGACCCCGGCCTGGCGGAGGTTGGAGATGGCCCAACTCGCCACGATGGGTGTGGACGGATTCGAAGTCGACGAGCGCGAGGTGCGACGGGACGGCCCCACCTACACGATCGACACGCTGCATTCCTTTCCGGATGACGAGGACCTGTTCGTGATCATGGGCGCCGACGCTGCTTCTGGTTTCCGCACCTGGCACAGATGGGAGGACATAGTCGACAGGTCGACGATTCTGGTCATGCCGCGTCCCGGGACCGACCCGAGATCGGTCGGCGAAGCCGTCCCGGGGGCCCTGTTGCTGGACATGGCACCGCTGGACGTGAGTGCTACCGCGATACGCAAGATGGCGGGCAGTGGGGAGCCGTATCGCTTTCTGGTCCACGCCGCGGTCTACGAGTACATCGAAGCCAACCATCTCTATGCGCAAACTCGGTCAGGCGATAGGGTGGGGGCCTCATACGACCAGGAGGAATCCCCGTAGGCGACGCAAGAGAACAGGCCCGGGTGGCGGCAGATGCCATCTTCAGCAAGAAGGGCATGGACATCGTTTTGCTCGACGTAGAAAGGCTGT
Organism: Acidimicrobiia bacterium; assembly: GCA_041303885.1. Classification (GTDB taxonomy): domain Bacteria; phylum Actinomycetota; class Acidimicrobiia; order Spongiisociales; family ZC4RG35; genus JARDZU01. The sequence continues at coordinate 3,724 of JBFYOJ010000248.1, forward strand.
TCGTTCTCTCCGACGTCTTCGTGATCGCCACCGGGACCTCCCGACCGCACGTCCAGTCGCTGGCGGACCACGTCGAAGAGAAGATGAGGGAAGAACTCGGGCAGAAACCCCTGCGGAGTGAGGGGCGGAACGAGGCGGAGTGGGTGCTTCTCGATTTCGGCGACATCATTGTCCACCTGTTCCAGGCGGCGGCTCGGGACTTCTACGGGCTGGAGCGTCTCTGGGCCGACTCGGAGAAGGTCGAGTGGGTGGAGCCGGCCATTGCCGACGGATGACGATTAAGCGTTGATGACCCTCCGGCAA
>JBFYOJ010000249.1:0-4491 GCA_041303885.1 Acidimicrobiia bacterium
CCGCGCGTGGTGATGTTCGGCGAGAGCTTGGGGGCGTGGACCAGCCAGGACGCATTCCTCGGCACCGGCACCGCGGGCCTTCAATCGGCGGGCATCGACTTCGCCATCTGGATCGGCACGCCACACGAGAGCAAGTGGAAGGATCAGGTCCTGGATGGCTCAGATCCCAACGTCGACTCCTCGCTGATCGGGGTCTTCGACTCGATCGAAGATCTCACGGACCTCGATGACGAGGCGAGAAAGAGGATCCGGTATGTCATGGTCAGCCACACCAACGACGGTGTCGTCCTGTTCGGCCCGGAGATCATGGTCCAGCAGCCGGATTGGCTGGGGACACCGGAGACCCGGCCGAGAAAGGTCCCGAGGAGCCAGAAGTGGGCACCGATAACCACTTTCGTGCAAACCCTGATCGACACCAAGAACGCGGCACGGGTCGTCCCGGGGAAGTTCGAGGCGGAAGGCCACGACTACCGGGCGGACATCGTGCCCTTCTTCAACGCTGTCCTCGGCTTCGACCAGCCGGCGGACCGGCTCGCCAGGATGGCGACGGCCCTGGAAGAGGAGGAAGCCTTCCGCACCGCCTGGATCTCTGAGCATGGCGAGGTTGGCAAGTCCATGGCGTCGGTGGTCCTCTCCGAGGTGAGAGAAAGTCACCCGGAGGTTTTTCTGGAGGCGGTCTACGCCCTCCGCCGGAAGCGGGGCCTACCCACGGCGGGCGAGAGCTAGTTGCGAATCGGCCGCCGACTCAGGTCGGCGGCCGAATCGATGTGATGCGATGGCCCTCACTGGGCGAGGATTTTGGCCTTCTGCGCCTCGAACTCTGCCTCGGTGAGGACCCCGGCCTCCTTGAGAGCGCCCAACTCCTTCAGCTGGGCCAGCATGTCGTCGGTATCGGGGGCGGCCGGCGGGGGCGCCTGCTCGTACACCGGGGCCTGCTGGGCCGCCTGCTGCTGAGCCGCTGCGTCCTGCTCGGTCCATCTGTTGGCCTGCCGGCGCGACACTCGATTGGAAACAGCCGTTGCCGTGCCGGCGACGACTGCGGTGCGGGCTACTCCACGTACCAATCCTGGCATATCTGTGACCTCTCTCTCAGGCCTCGGCGGCTTCGAGCTCGTCGAGGGTTGCGATGATGGCGTTGATCGGGACACGACCGTACGCAACCAGTTGTGCGCCGGTCTTGCGCAATGCCGTGGCGAACGGTGCCGCCCACGTGTTCTCATAGACGAGGATGGCGCCCGCGGTCCCCGGTTCCATGGCAGTACCTGCCTCCTGACGGTCCTCTTCGTCGAGAAGCCCGGAGCCGGCTCCTGCGAAAACCGCCATGTCCGGGTTGCCGTCCAGGTCGAAATCCCCGATGTCGATTGCGAGAACATTCCCGTCCACGTCTTTCTCGACGAAGGAGAGATCGAGGATCCGGATGATGCCTCGATCGACCAGGTCGACCAGATAAGGGAACGCCTCGCCGGTCGGGGGAGAATCGGCAGGCCACTCGACCACCAGGTAGTCGACCGGCCCCAGCTGTATCTCGTTGTCGCTCATTTGCATCCTTTCGGCTCGACGGAGCGATAGACACCTATTCTCGCCCGAATCCCCGGGCCGGCCATCGTCCCGATCGGGTGATGCTACGTGACCGGTCAGCTGATGGAGACGGACGATTCCTCGGTCGCACCGGTCGACCCACCCACCGGCTCGGTCGGGACCATCCGGGAGAAGTAGAGGGCGACCAATGCCGCCAGCGCAAGCACGGACAGGCTCGCGCGCAGCCCGGCTATACGCGCCGACTCGTTTTCATCCATGATGGCCGCGACCTCGTCGGCGGGCAGGTCGGTCGCGGCCAATGCTTCTTCGAGCTGGGCGTTGGAGACGAACGGTATCCCGCTGGCGAGCTCTACTTCTGCTGCAGCGGTCACTTCGGGAGGGATGTCCGGGTTCTCCTGGATCCCCTGGATGAAGGCGGTGGTCAGGGCAGCGACCAGTAAGGAGCCGGCGAGCGCGGTGCCAAGTGACGCTCCCAGGTTGGTCATGGTGTTCTGCAGGCCCCCGACCTCGCCGGTCTCCTCGTCGGGAACCGCCGAGACGGTGACCGCCCCCAGCTGTGAGGCGAGTGCGCCGATGCCCAGACCGGTGAGAAGCATCGGCACCGTGACGATCTCGGGACCGGCGCCGGCCTCGAGCGCAGCGATGAGCGAAACAATCCCGGCGAGGAGGGCGAGCAGACCCCAGCGCACCACCCGGCGTGGCGAAGCCTGAGGCCTGTACCTCGGAATGGCGACGGCAGCGAGGAGCAGCGTGATCGACAGCGGGAGCAACCGCACTCCTGTCTCCATGGCGGTGAGACCGAGTGCCACCGAGAGGAACAACGGCACCACGAAGAACATCCCCATCTGGATCATGAACAGGAAGAAGAACATGATCAGCCCGCCCTCGAGTTGGGCGTTCTGAAGCATGGCTGGGCGAACGAGAGGCTCCCGCCCGGCGGCGATGACGTGCTCCTCCCAGACGAAAAAGAGCCAGACAACGAGCATTCCGGCGAGGATCAGCCAAAACGTGAGTGAGATCCCCAGCCAGGCGGGCGCATCGGGCTTCGGTTGGACCCATCCCCATTCACCTGAGCGAAGGACCCCGAACACTGCCAGACCGAGCCCTGTCGCGGAAAGGACCGACCCCACCAGATCCAATTTGAACCTGGCCTCCGGGGGCACGTCGATCATCCGTCTCGACAGCGCCAGGATCCCTATCACGATCACCACCTCACCGGCGAAGACATAACGCCAAGAGGCGTAGGTGGTGAACGCTCCACCGATCAGTGGCCCCGCGGCCACCGCGATCGCACCTGCGGACGCCACCAGACCGTAGGCCCTTGGCCTCCCCTCGGGTGGGAAGTTCGAGGCCACCAGGGCAACGATCGCCGGCATGATCAGGGCCGCCCCTGTGCCCTCGAGGAAAGACCAGCCGATGATGAGAACGGTCAGGTTCGGAGCCAGCGCAGTGGTCAGGGAGCCTGCCCCGTAGATGATGCATCCGATGGCAAAGGCGCGCCGGCGGCCGATGAGACTCCCGATCTTTCCTCCCGTGATCATCAGGGCCGCCATCACCAGGGCATAGAGGGTGATCGCGGTCTGGATCCCGGTGACCGTGGTGCCCACGTCTTCGGCGACCTGAGCGATCGACACGTTCATCACGGATGTGTCGAGTGCCATCAGGAACTGGCCCGACGCCAGAGTCAAAAGGACGATGCCGGCCGCGCTTCGAGCCGCTGCCGACCCGGGTGCAGTGCTACTCAAGAGCCATTCCTTCCTGGGGTGGGCTCGTCCCCGATGGTGGAAACGGATCCCGTGATTGGATCTTGGCCCAGACATACGAGAGGGCGATCTTGACGTTGGCCACCACCGGGACGGCGAGTATCGCGCCGAGGATCCCTGCGACCTGGTATGCGGCGGTGATCGAGATCAAGACCACGATTGGTGGGAGCTTGACCGAATGCCCCATCACCTTGGGAGCGATGATGTTGCTCTCCAGTTGTTGGATCAGGATGTACGCCACGATCACGATCAAGGCAAACACGAAGTTGGACATGTCGAAGCGGGTCGAACCCTGGATGAGGGCGATCACGACCGCAGGGATGGTTGCGATGATCGGTCCGAAGGTGGGAATCACCTCCAGGAGACCGGCGATGACTCCGAGGAACAGCGCGCCGGGGAGACCCAGCAGCCAGGTGACGATGAAGGTGGTGAAACCGATGACAAGCACCATCACACCCTGACCCCGTATGTAGTCACTCCACGCACGGTTGAGCCTTCGACCCAGCTCGGTGACCTCTGATTTGTCTCTCTCCGCGACCAGATTGGGAAGCGGGCTGATCAGACGCCCGGAATCGACGCTGAGGTAGATGGCGATGATTATCACGAAGAAGATAGAGGAGATCAGGCCGACGAAGACACCGAGCACGCCGGCGGCCGCTGAAAGCGCTTCTTGGAAGCCTGCGAGCAGTGTCCCGGGATCCCACAGACCCGGGGACGTCGCCGCCTCGCCCGTGGCCTCTCCGACAGTGGACAACCCGGAGAGATCGATACCGAGGAACTCCTTGGTCGACAGCTGATTTGCAAGATCGGTCAGCCATGCATCCAGGTCGGCCATGAACTCCGTGAAGTCGATCTGGGCGATCGAGCCGATGAGCATGATCGGCAGGATGAGAACGGCGCCGAAAGCGATGGCGGCCACGATGAGATAGGTGATCGTCACCGCCAGCCACCGTGGCGCGTGGAGCCTGTCGACCGACCATCTCAGCAGCGGCTCGATGAGAAAGGCGAGAAGGGCCGCGACCACGATCGAGTCGAGGACTCCGAACAGGAAGAAGATCCCCAGGACAACGACCCCGACCACCACCGCGATCGCCGCCACGCGCCGGGTTCCCGCATCCCAGGGCGGGGAGACGCGTGGCTCCATTAGCTCGTCGGTTGTCATCAGCACCTTTCCGCGCCCTTACCCGAG
>JBFYOJ010000250.1:0-11188 GCA_041303885.1 Acidimicrobiia bacterium
CTCGGTTGCCACGAAGTCGGCCTCGGTGATGATGCCGACGAGGTGATCGTCGACTTCGGTCACAGCCAGGCCGCTGACGCTCGCCTCGATCATCCGTCGCGCCGCCTCCTTCAGGGAGGCATCCGGCCCGACGGTGATGACATCGCGTGTCATCAGGTCTCGGAGTTTCATCGGCTCTCCTTTCTCTTGCTCACCCTAAGGAGGGAGCGTTACGGGTGGCTAGGGCAAAAGGACCCTTGGCGACAGGCAATCGCCGGCAGCCGGGGCGGGATCAGCCGACCGCCATGAAGCCGTTACCCTCAGGTGACGTGCCCGCGTTACCTCACATCGGATCGGGAAAGGTCAGGGAGATCTACGAGGTCGACTCAGACCGTCTCCTCTTCGTAGCCACCGATCGCATCTCGGCCTACGACGTCATCCTCGGCCAGCTGATCCCGGACAAGGGCCGGGTCCTCACCGGAGTCAGCCTCCACTTCTTCGACCTCCTCGACACCCCGAACCACCTGTTGACGACCGACCTCTCCGATATCCCCGGGTTGTCGGGCCCGGAGCTGGCCGAGCTCAGAGGGCGGGCGATGGTGGTGCGCCGCGCCACGGTGATCCCGGTCGAGTGCGTGGTGCGGGGCTATCTCTACGGGTCATCGTGGCGTGAGTACCAGGACGGCGGCGGTCCCACCACCGAGCACCTTCCCCCCGGTCTGAAGCTGGCGGACCGGCTCCCCGAGCCGATCTTCACTCCGGCCACCAAGGCCCAGACCGGCCACGACGAGAACATCACGGAGGCCCGAACACGGGAGATGCTCGGTGACGGGCTCTATGAGGAGCTTCGGAAGAGATCCATCGACATCTACCTTCGGGCGTCCGAGTACGCCGCAACGCGAGGGGTGATCCTCGCCGACACCAAGTTCGAGTTCGGCTTCGCCGGCGACGAGCTCCTGCTCATCGACGAAGTGCTGACCCCGGATTCCTCCCGATACTGGCCGGCCGACGAATGGGTGCCGGGTCAGGAGATTCCCTCCTTCGACAAGCAGTACGTGCGTGACTGGCTCGACTCCACCGACTGGGACCGAAGCCCACCGCCACCGGACCTACCGGCCGAGATCGTAGAAGGCACCAGATCTCGCTACGTCGAGGCTTACGATCGGATCACAGGCCGGAGCTTCGAGGATTACGTGGCCGCGACCAGATGAAAGTCACCGTCGAGATCACCAGGCGCCCCGAGATCGCCGACCCTCAAGGGACGACCATCCAGCGCGCCCTGTCCGACCTTGGCCACACCGGGGTTGTGTCGTTGCGTGTGGATCGGGTCATCCATCTCGAGGTGAACGGCGACGACCCCGAGCGGGTCAAGGAAGAAGTCGAGGCGATGTGCCGTCAGGTCCTGGCCAATCCGGTCCTCGAGGACTTCACGGTCGAGGTGCTGGGATGAGGGTCGCCGTCGTCGTGTTTCCCGGCACCAACTGCGAGCTCGACGTCGCCCATGCCCTCACTTCCCTCGGGGGTGAGGCCGAGCTCGTCTGGCACCGGGAGACCGATCTGTCCGGGTTCGATGGGGCGGTCCTCCCCGGAGGGTTCGCCCACGGCGACTACCTGCGGACCGGGGCGATAGCCCGTTTCTCGCCGGTGATGAGCGAGGTCGGTCGCATGGCCGCTGAGGGTCGGCCGGTGCTCGGGATCTGCAACGGCTTTCAGGTCCTTTGTGAGTCGGGTCTCTTGCCGGGCGCGCTGATCGCCAATAGGGACCTGGCCTTCATCTGCCGATTCGTCGACCTCGAGGTAGTAGACACCGGAACCATCCTCACCGGGGCGGCCGAGCCCGGGCAGCGGATCAGGATCCCGTTGAACTCATACGAGGGGAATTGGGTGGATCCGAGCAGGACCGGGCGCATCGCAGTCAGGTACGTCGACAACCCCAACGGATCGCAGGGCTCGGCCGCCGCTGTCTCCAACCGAGAGGGGAACGTGGTCGGGATCATGCCCCATCCTGAGCGGGGCAGTGATGAGCTCCTCGGGTCCGCCGATGGTCTGGTCCTCCTCGAGGGATTCCTTCGCTCCCTGGTGCCGGCGTGACGGCAGAGACCCTGCCCATTCACCGTCAACTGGGAATGACCGACGAAGAATACCGATCCGTCACCGGCATCCTCGGACGTGACCCGCGGCCTGCCGAGCTCGCGATGTACTCGGTGATGTGGTCTGAGCACTGCTCCTACAAGTCGTCCCGGGTGCATCTCCGCCGTTTCCCCACCAGCGCGCCCTGGGTCGTCGTCGGCCCCGGGGAGAACGCCGGCGTGGTCGATCTAGGCGACGGCTGGCTGGCTGCCCTGCGCATCGAAAGCCACAATCATCCGTCGTTCGTCGAGCCGTATCAGGGGGCGGCCACAGGGGTGGGCGGAATCCTCCGTGATGTGTTCACGATGGGCGCCCGGCCGATCGCGTTGTGGGATCAGATCCGCTTCGGGCCGCTCGAGGATCCCAAGAACCGATATCTGTTCAACGGCGTGGTCTCGGGGATCGCCGGCTACGGCAATGCAGTCGGTGTCCCCACTGTCGGAGGGGAGGTCGAATTCGATCCGAGCTACACCGGGAATCCATTGGTCAACGTCATGTGCCTCGGGATACTCCGCCGCGAGCAATTGGTACTCGGCACCGCAGGCAGCCCGGGCACGATCGCAATCCTCCTCGGGAACGCCACCGGCCGGGACGGCATCGGCGGGGCCTCGGTGCTCGCCTCGGCGTCATTCGACGAAGCGTCGGAGGACAAGCGGCCGAGTGTCCAGGTCGGGGATCCCTTTGAGGAGAAGAAGCTGATCGAGGCATGTCTCGAGCTCTACGAGAGGGGTCTGGTGGTCGGAGTACAGGATCTCGGCGCGGCCGGGCTCTCCTGTGCCACCTCGGAGCCGGCCGGGCGGGCAGGTGTGGGCATGGAGGTCGATCTCGACGCGGTGCACACTCGCGAGACCGGGATGACCGCACCCGAGCTGCTCATGTCCGAGTCCCAGGAGCGGATGATGGCCTTTGTCTCACCCGACCTGGTGGATCAGGTCCTGGCCGTCGCCGACAAGTGGGAGATCGACTCTGCCGTCCTCGGCGTGGTCCGGGAGGGGGCCACCTTGACGATCCGTCACGATGGTGAAGTTGTCGCAGAGGTGCCGGCGGCATCCCTCGCCGAAGACGCCCCTCTCTACGACCGACCCTCGGCGAGACCGGAGTGGATGGACGGGCTCGCCGCGAAGCCCGCCCGGGCCCTCGACACCGACCCGGCAACAACCTTGCTCCGGCTCCTCGATGACCCGGCCCTCGGCTCGACGGCATGGGTACATGAGCAGTACGACCACATGCTCTTCCTCAACACGGTGATCGGTCCAGGGTCGGACTCCTCCCTCATCCGGATCCGGGGCACGGAGAAGGGGATGGCGGTGTCCACCGACGGCAACGGGCGTCTCTGTCATCTCGACCCGAGAGGTGGAAGTGCCCGCCTGGTCTACGAGGCAGCTCTCAACGTCGCAGTGACCGGGGCGCTCCCCCTCGCCTTGGTGGACAATCTCAACTTCGGCAACCCGGAGAAGCCCGCCGTGATGTGGCAGTTCCGCGAGACGGTGGAGGGGATCTCATCTGCATGCGAGACGTTGGGAATACCGGTCGTCGGGGGCAATGTGTCCTTCTACAACGAGACCGAGGGTGAGGACATCCACCCCACTCCGGTCATCGGATTGCTCGGGCTCGCCGACCCGATGCCGGCCACACCTCCTCGTTTGTCCAGCGCGGCTGAAGGCATGGAGATCTGGGAGGTGGGCCCACGGGCCACTCCCAACCTGGCCGGTTCGTCGGCTCAGAGGGTCATCCACGGCGAGCTGACCGGGACGCCCACCCCACCCGACCCTGGCCACGGTGAGCGGATAGTGGCCCTGGCCGGCAGCCTGGCCCACCGGGTCCCCGTTCTCCATGACATCTCGGACGGCGGGCTGGCCGTGGCGGTCGCCGAGATCTGCATCGCATCCGGACTGGGAGCGGTCGTCGACGACCGTGCCGCCGACCTCCTCTTCTCGGAAGACCCTCATCGCTTCGTCGCCGTGTTCGAGCCGGGGGCGGTGGAGCTCCCCGGGGACATCAGCCGACGGGTGGGGATGATGACCGGGAGCTCGCTCGTCCTCGGTGGGTCGTCACCGATAGAGGTCGGCGAGTTGAGCTCCGTCTACAGCGACGCCATCCCGCGCCGGATGACGGGCTGAGCTCGGTCGGAGAGGACACTTCCACGGCACACGGGTCTGAGCAGAGAGTCGGCCTGGTCATCGCGAGCGACGGCCGATTGAACCGCCGGCCGGAGTCGATACCATCGAACCATGGCAAGGAGCATCGGGATACTCACTGCCGGGGGTGACAGCCCCGGGTTGAACGCCGCCATCCGGGCCGTCGGCAAGGCCGCCCAGCGCGCCTACGGGATGCATGTCATCGGATTCCAGGACGGCTTCCTCGGCTTGATGCAGAACCGGTTCGTCCGACTCGACTCCGATTCCCTGTCCGGAATCCTCACCAAGGGCGGCACGGTGCTGGGCACCAGCCGGGCCAAGGTCGACAGGATGGAGATGGGGGACGGCCGGAAGATGGACATGAGGGCGCTGATGCGCGACATCGTCGATCAGCACGAGTTGGAGGCTCTGGTCGTGCTCGGCGGCGATGGCACCATGCGCAACGCCCTCAAGCTCGAAGATGTCGGCATCAAGGTGGTCGCCCTGCCCAAGACGATCGACAACGATGTCAGTGGCACTGATGTCACCTTTGGATTCGATACGGCGATGGGCATCGCCACCGAAGCGATCGACAGGCTGCACTCCACCGCACACTCCCATCACCGGATCATCCTGGCCGAGGTGATGGGCCACGAGGTCGGCTGGTTGGCCCTGGGTGCCGGTCTCGCCGGCGGGGCGGACGTCATTCTCATCCCGGAGATCCCCTACGACATCGAGGCCGTGGCCGCATCCATTCAGTCGCGCAAAGCGGCCGGAAGCGCCTTCTCCATCGTCGCCGTGGCGGAAGGGGCATACTCGCGGGAAGACGCGAAGGCGCGGACGGCCCTGCTCGAGGACCTCGAGTCCGCAACGGGCGAGGACAGGTTGCTCTTGAAGGAGAAGCTGAGGGGCCTGGAGAAGGCGCCACGCACCCAGAATCTGGCCGGCGCCCTCGAAGGAGCCACCGGCCTCGAGTCACGGGTGACCATCCTCGGCCATGTACAGCGTGGTGGGACCCCCTCGCCCGCCGATCGGCTGCTCGCCACCCGGCTCGGCACGGCAGCCGCCTCCTATGCAGCCGAGGGAGTGCACGGGGTGATGGTGGCAGCGCGAGGCGAGTCGACCGAGCCGGTGCCCCTGAAGGAGATCGCCGGGATGACCAAGTTCGTCCCGCTCGATCATCCCTGGGTTGCCTCGGCGCGAAGCCTCGGGATCGTGTTCGGCGATTGAAGACGGATCTTCTCGGCGCCGTCCTGGCCGGTGGCCGAAGCTCCCGGATGGGAGCAGACAAGGCCATGATCGAGATCGCTGGCCGCCCACTCCTCGCCCGTGTCCACGAATCGGTCGGCCAGGTGACCGCGCATGTGGTCGTTCTGGGTGGAGAGAGACCGGGTTATGAGTCTTGGCCGGACCAGGGCGCGATACCCGGGCCGCTCGCCGGTGTGGCCACCGCCCTCAACCGCATGTCGGAGAACCGGGCATTGGTCGTCGCAGTCGACAATGCCTTCGCGACGGCCGGAACCCTGGCTCACCTGGCGGCGATCGAATCCGACCTCCCGGTGGTGCCCGTCGACGATGAAGGAATCCGGCAGGTCACCTGTGCCGTCTACCCGAAGGGCATCGCGGATGTGGCCACCGAGGAGGCCGAGGCCGGTGGCTCGATCCAGACCCTCCTCGACCGGGTGTCCTTCCATCCGGTCACACCCGAGGTATGGATGAACTGGGGAGAGGACGGCCGGAGCTGGTTCTCGGTCGACACCCCGGAGGACATTGCCACCGGTCTGGGCAGATTCACCTGAGCGGCGAGTCCGCTCTTCACGCCCGGCTCACAACGGATAGTCTCATCTCCCACAGAGAAAGGTGGTCGAGTGGGTTGTTTTCTGCTGCTGTTGGTGATCATCAGCCCTCGCCTCGCGATGGTGGGCATCTGGCTGCTGACAGACTGGGAAACGAGGGTCTTCAACGGTTGGCTCATCCCACTGGCCGGGATCATCCTGCTCCCATGGACCACGCTGCTTTACACCATCGGGTTCATCGCCTCCGGGGACACCGCCGCCCCGTGGGGCATCCTGGGGATCATCATCGGGCTGTTCCTCGACATCGCGGTCCATGCCGGGTCGGCCGTCCAGGGGCGGCAGCGCTACCAGACCTGAGCCGGTTGTGAGGGTTCGTCGGGTTCGCCGGGATGGATGAGTCACGCCTACCCGAGCCGGCGATCGACCCGACTGCGGTCGTCTCGGCGGGCGCCCATGTCTACGGCCAGGTGACGCTCGGCCCCCGGGTGCTCATCCTCTTCGGGACGGTGATCCGCGCCGAGTTCGATCGGATCCTGGTCGGAGCCGAGACCAACGTCCAGGACAACAGCGTCGTCCACTGTGACGAGGGGATCCCATGCTCGATAGGGAGACGGGTCACGGTGGGGCACTCCGCTGTGGTCCACGGGGCCACCGTCGGCGATTCCTGCCTCGTCGGCATCGGAGCCATCCTGCTCAATCGGTCCAGCCTGGGAGAGGGCGCTTGGCTCGCATCGGGGTCGGTGCTGACCGAGGGCCAGGAGATACCACCATGGACGCTCGCCATGGGCACTCCGGCCAGACCGGTGCGCGAGCTCACCGAGGCCGAGATCGCACGGGCCGACGACGGGGTGAATCACTATCTCGAACTGGTCGATCTCTACCGGGAGATCAACGATCGGCGGTGAGTGGGCCAACCCTGGGATCTCACTACGATGGCCAGGTGCCCAAGGAGGCGATCGTGCGGATCAGCGAGAGGCCCCGAGAGGCATGCGGGGTCTTCGCCGCCTACACCCCGCGACAGAGAGTCTCGAGCCTGATCTACTACGGCCTCTTCGCCCTCCAGCACCGCGGCCAGGAATCGGCCGGCATCGCCACCTCCGATGGTGAGACCGTCACCGTCTTCAAGGACCTCGGTCTCGTCGCCCAGGTCTTCGACGAGCCTGCTCTGGCCGGGCTCGACGGCCATCTCGGGATCGGTCACACCCGCTACTCGACCACCGGGTCCAACAACTGGGCCAACGCCCAGCCGGCACATCGTCAGGTGGGCCACACCAGCATCGCCCTCGGTCACAACGGGAACCTGACCAACACCCGCGAGTTGGCCGAGCACCTGGGGATCAAAGGCTCGACCACCGACTCCGATCTGATGGCCGAGGGCATAGCCCGCGCCCTCGACGATGACCGCTCCGATGCCCGCGGGCTCGAGATGGCCATCCTGAAGGCTGCACCGACCTGGGAAGGGGCCTTCTCTTTGGTCATCATGGACCAGGGCCGAATCGTCGGGTTGCGTGACCCGCACGGCTTCCGCCCACTGTGCCTGGGGTCGCTTCCCGAAGGAGGGTGGGTCCTCGCCTCGGAGACCGCAGCCCTCGACCTGGTCGGCGCCCAGTTCGTCCGTGAGGTAGGGGCGGGAGAGATGGTGGTCATCGATGCGGTCGGGGTGCACAGCTACTCCCTGACCCCGTCCCAGAAACCGGGGCTTTGCCTGTTCGAGTTCGTCTATTTCGCCCGTCCCGACAGCCACATGTACGGGAGGGGGATCCACGCCGCCAGGCGCCAGATGGGCGAGACGCTCGCCGAAGAGCACCCGGCCGACGCCGATGTGGTGGTGCCCGTGCCCGAGTCGGGGCTGCCCGCCGCCCAGGGTTTCTCCGCGGCCAGCGGGATCCCCTACACCGACGGGCTGGTCAAGAACCGATACATCGGGCGCACCTTCATCGAGCCCACCCAGAGCCTGCGTGAGCGTGGGATCCGCCTCAAGCTGAACCCGATTCCTGACAACCTGAGGGGAAGGCGCGTCGTGCTCGTCGACGACTCGATCGTCAGAGGGTCGACCACCCGGAAGCTGGTGCAGATCGTCCGTGACGCAGGTGCCACCGAGGTGCACCTCCGGGTCTCCTCACCTCCATACCGGTGGCCCTGTTTCTATGGCATGGACACCTCGGATCGTTCCACGTTGATCGCGGCGAGGCTCGACATCGACGAGATCCGCGACCATATCGGCGCGGACTCCCTCGGATACCTCTCCCTCCAGGGGTTGCTCGACGCGACAGGAGTCGCCGATGCCGGGTTCTGCACGGCCTGTCTCTCCGGTGAGTACCCGACGGAGATCCCCGAGGTGACTGACAAGTATCAGCTCGAGCGGTCCTGACATGGCCGGCTATCGAGAGGCCGGTGTCGACCTCGAGGGCGCCGACCGTCACGTTGCGGCCATCACCGATGCAGTGACCGCCACCTGGGGCGACGGGGTCGTCGGTCGGTTCGGTGGGTTCGCCGCCGGTGTGGAGATCCCTGCCCGATACAGGCACCCGGTCCTGATGATGTCCACCGACGGCGTGGGCACCAAGCTCGAGCTGGCCAGGCGCGCCGACCGCTGGGATGGCGTCGGATTCGATCTCGTGGCCATGTGCGTCGACGATCTCGCCGCTGTTGGCGCCGCACCGATCGGCTTCGTCGACTATCTCGCCGTTGGAGGCCTCCACCCCGACCGAGATCACTCCATCGTTGCCTCCATCGCCGCTGCCTGTGCCGCTGCCGGTTGCCCGCTTCTCGGAGGGGAAACGGCCGAGCACCCCGGGGTCATGGCGATCGAAGCCGTCGACCTGGCCGGCGCGGCCATGGGTGTCGTCGAGAGGGGTGAGGAGCTCGGCCCCGCTCGGGTGGTCGAGGGCGACGTCGTGATAGCCCTTCGCTCTCCGAACCTCAGATCGAATGGCTTCTCCCTGGTTCGCTTCGTGCTCGGCGACCAGATCGACGAGCATCTCGATCAACTGCTGGATCCATCGGTGATCTATGCGCCCGCAGTGCTCACGGCAGTTGCCACCGGTGGCGTCCATGCCGCCGCTCACATCACAGGTGGCGGATTGCCCGGCAACCTGAAACGGGCCCTCCCCGAAAACCTGGGCGCCGAGATCCAGACCGGATCCTGGCAGCCACCCCCGGCCTTCGACCTGATCGCGTCCAGAGGGGTGGGCCCCGATGAGATGTTCTCCACCTTCAACATGGGGGTCGGGTTCTGCCTGGTGGTCGAGCCCGAGCAAGTCGAAGCGGTGATGGAGGCCACAGCGGCTCATTCACCCTGGTGGGCTGGTCGGGTCGTGGCCGCGCCGGGAGTGGCGCTGATTTGAGGTTCGCCGAAGCTTCTGCTGTCTGGCAGGTCGACGAGGAGACCTGGAAAGCAGAGGTCCAGCCGGGCTGGGACATATTCGGCGTCAGCAACGGCGGGTACCTGATGTCGATCGCGGCACGGGCGATGTCGGAAGCGTCCGACGGGCGGTTGCCGGTGAGCGTCAACGCCCAATTCATCCGCCCCGTCTCCGCCGGGCCGGTCGAGGTGTCGGTGGGCACGGTCAAAGTGGGGAAGAGCTTCTCCACCCTGAGAGCCACTCTTTCCTCCGACCTCGACTCCCTGGTCCTGCTGGGAAGCTTCGCCTCACCTGGAAGCCTGCGTGACGATGTGACCTACATGACCGGGGAGCCCCCGGACACCCCCTCTCCCGACCAGTGTGTTCGTGCCCTGCCCGGGGTAGATGCGCCCTTGCCACCACCTCTGATGGACAAGTTCGAGGAACGAATCCATCCGGAGGACGCGTCGGCGCTGGAGGGGAGGCCCACCGGTGTGGCCCGGGTGCGAGGCTGGTTTCGGTTTCTCGATGACGAGCCTTTGGACCCGTTCGGCCTGCTGCTGGCCGCCGATGCCTTCCCTCCCGCGGTGTTCAATGCCAATCTGCCCCTGGCATGGACCCCGACCATCGAGATGACCACTCACATCAGGGCGACCCCGGCCACGGAATGGCTGAACTGCAGCTTCAACACCCGGTTCGTCACCGGCGGTTTCCTCGAGGAGGACGGGGAGATTTGGGATGAGGAGGGCCGTCTCGTCGCCCTCTCCCGACAGCTAGCCCTCGCTCCGCGCTGAGGCCGACTCGAACTCGTCGATCAGTGACTGCTTCCCGGCTTGGTCGAGGAACGAGGACATTATCGAGTTGCGGACGATGCCGACGATCACCTCGTCGCTCAGATCGAGAGCGGCCTGAGCCTGGCTGTAGTTGTCACGGATGTAGCCCCCGAAGTAGGCCGGGTCGTCGGAGTTGATGCTGACATTGAGCCCTGCGTCGATCATGGCGGGAAGGGGGTGATTGGAGAGGCCGTCGACCACCTGCAGGGCGACATTCGAGAGCGGGCAGACCGTCAGCGGGACTCGATCCCGGGCCAGTCGGGCCACCAGATCCGGGTCCTCGAGACAGCGCACGCCGTGGTCGATTCGCTCCGCCCCGAGGATATCCAGGGCACCGCTTATGTACTCCGGAGGCCCCTCCTCCCCGGCGTGAGCCACGGTCCGCAGGCCGAGCTCACGGGCACGATCGAAGGCCGACCGGAACAACTCGGGGGGCCGGTCACGCTCGGAAGAGTCGAGCCCCACCCCGATGACACCCTCCAGGAACGGTTCCGCCTCGCCAAGAGTTGCCAGGGCCTCCTCTCCGGACAGATGACGAAGAACACAGAGGATCAGATCGGCAGTGATGCCGAGACGCCGACGCCCGTCTGCGATCGCATCCCGGAATCCGCGCATGAACACTTCGAATCCGACGCCTCTGGCGGTATGAGTCTGCGGATCGAAGAAGATCTCGGCGTGGCGGACCCCATCGGAGGCGGCGCGGTCGAGATAGGCGCTCATCAAGTCGTAGAAGTCCTCTGGAGTCCGAAGCACCTCCGCCGCCTTGTAGTAGATGTCGAGAAACGACTGGAGGTCGGTGAACCGATATGCGGCATGGACCTGATCGACGTCCTCGAACGGGAGGTACATCCCGTTCCGGGTGGCCAGCCGGAACATCATCTCGGGCTCGAGCGTCCCCTCGATGTGCACATGCAGCTCGGCCTTGGGGAGCCGGGTGATGTCGCTCGTCGCTCCCGTCAAAGTGCGATGTCCTGTGGTCGGATCGGCAC
>JBFYOJ010000251.1:0-7696 GCA_041303885.1 Acidimicrobiia bacterium
TGGCTACCCGTGCCGGCGAAACTGGACGACCCGTTCTCGAGAGGACGCTGGACTCTGATCTCGGTGCACGTCGGCCTGGTCGTGGTGGGGACGGTATTGGTGCTGAGCCAGATCATGTGAGGGCCAGCACCGCACCATCGCCATCGACCAGGTGATCGAGCCCCCTCCCGACTAGGTGAGAGCGTGCTGCTTCTGCTCGACCGGCAACACCGGCTCAGGACGATGCCGATGCAGGTAGTAGACGCACTCGGCCATGAGCACGAAGAACACCGCATCCGCGACCCCGAAGCCCCACAGGAACAGGGCATGGGGAACCTCAGACGTGATCGAGATGTAGACGCCGACACCGGTGTAGGCCAGCTTGTACAGCGTCCCGACCAGGATCAGATCCCGGTTCTGCCATAGGTCCCCGCGCCAGATCAGGTAGTACCCGATACCCAGCACCAGGACGAAGGCACCGATGAGCGATAAGAACCCCCCTTCGGGGTACTGATCCGAGATGTCCAGGGCCTCGAACGCCCACCGGCCGAAGAACAGGAAGACCACGCCGAGGATCGTGTCGTAGATCGCCGCGATCCCGAACAGACCGCGGTAGTACTGCCGCCTCGTGTGGGTCACCACACACCTCCTTTCCAGTCCATCGTCATCCGGCTGTTGGAGCGCGGCTAGAGGAATATGACCGGAAAACCGACGTGGTCATTGGCTGACCCGATCCGCTCTTCGGACGACCCGACCGGTCGGTCCCGGCACGACCGTGGTCCAAACAAGGAAACCTTTCACACAGCCATGGCCGGCTGGGCAGGCGCAGGCTCAACCGCCGACACCCTGCGACGGAGGAAGACCTTGATCAGCTCTTCGACCACGAGCAGGCTCAAAGCGATCCCGGCACAGATCGCCCACTGGTTGAACCCCAGTTCCACGGTGGAGAAGATGCGCTGGAGGAACCCGATGGTGGTGACCAGGATGATTGCCAGCAGGGCGACCCCGTAGCGTCTCAATTGAGTGGCGCCAGGGAACGCAGCCCTGTCGAAGATCGTGTTCATCTGATCCCGGGCCATGTAACCGGCCACCAGGTGGAACAGCGACAAGGTGGTCAACAGCATCGTCGATGCGACTGCGGCGCCGTACTCCGGCTCGGCCACCAGGTAGACGGCAAGGGTGCCAACGGTCATCACGAACCCCTGCACACAGAGCCGAACCCAGTTCCGGGAGGAGAGCACCGGGGCTCCCACCGGCCTTGGGGCGCGTTGCATCAAACCGGGGGTGGCCTGGTCGAAGCCGAGGGCGATCGCCAGCGGGATGTCGATCACCATGTTCAGCCACAGGATCTGAAGCGGGTTGAGCGGGATCCCGCCCGCGATTGCGAAGATCCCGGCGCCGATGAACACCGCGATGTAGGCGACCAGGGTCGACATCTGGAAGCGGAGATACTTGAGTAGGTTGTCGTAGAGGGACCGCCCGTACTCGACGGCACCGACGATCGTGGCGAAGTTGTCGTCGGTGAGAATCATCACCGCCGCCTCCTTGGAGACCTCGGTGCCGGTGATCCCCATCGCCACCCCGATATCGGCCGCCTTCAGCGCCGGTGCGTCGTTGACCCCGTCCCCGGTCATCGCTACCACGTTCTGGGACTGTTGCAGCATGCGGACCAGACGCACCTTGTCCTCGGGGGCGACCCGGGCAATCACCCCGATGTCGGGCAGTTGCCCGATCAGCTCTTCGTCGCTCATGGCCGCGAACTGAGCCCCGGTGATCGCCCTGCCTTCGATACCGAGCTCCCCGGCGATGGCTGCGGCGGTGGTGGCGTGGTCGCCGGTGATCATCCTGACCCGGATCCCCGCATCATGACACTTGGCGATGGCAGCCTTCGCCTCGGCACGGGGCGGGTCGACGATACCGACCATGGCGAGCAGAGTCAGATCGCGAACCAGGTCGATCAGGTTCCCACCCGCATCGAAGTCAGCCGGGTCGAAGTCACGCCGGGCCACCACCATCACCCGTTCCCCCGACGCCGCCATCCGATCGTTGGCATCGAGCGCCAGTGATCGATTGTCCTCGGTGATCGACACCGCCTCGCCGTCGGGTCTCAGGAAGGAGGACGAGCGGGAAATCAGCACATCGGGGGCACCCTTGACAAAGCACCGGATCACCTGTGAGCCGTCACGATCCTTCATCTCGTGGAAGGTGGCCATGAACTTGTAGTCCGAGTCGAAGGGCACCTCGGCGACACGCGGGTAGATGGCCCTGGTCTGATCGATGTCGAGACCCCCCTTGGCGCCGAGGACAATGAGCGCGCCTTCGGTGGGATCACCGATAAGACTCTCACCGTCGAGGACCGCATCGGCACAAAGGACCATGGGGAGCAGATACGGGTCAAGATCGATGTTCTCTCCCCCGACATGTTTGATCTCGCCAACGGTGGAGTAGCCCTCACCGGAAACCTTGAAAACGTTCTGACCGGGGATGGCCAGCTCCCTGGCCGTCATCTTGTTCAGCGTGAGCGTCCCGGTCTTGTCCGAGCAGATCGCCGAGGTCGAGCCCAAGGTCTCCACCGCGGGGAGACGTTTCACTATCGCGTTCCGGTTGGCGATCTCACGGGTGCCGATCGAGAGGAGCGCCGTCACCACCGCGGGGAGCCCGGTCGGGATGGCCGCCACCGCCAACGCCACCCCGGTGATGAACAGAGTGTCGAAGGTCTGGCCCTGGGCCAGCCCCAACAGCACCACCAGGATCAAGGCGACCGCCGCGATCGATGCGATGATCTTGGACAAGCCATCGAGTTGCTTCTGCAGCGGTGTCTTCTCCGACTCGGTGCCGGCGAGCATCCCGGCGATATGACCGATCTCGGTCGTCATCCCGGTGTCGGTCACGATCATCTCGCCGCGACCCCGGGTCACAGACGTGTTCATGTAGGCCATGCATGTGCGGTCACCCAGGGGGACATCCACACCGGACACCGGGGCTATGTCCTTGCTGACCGGAAGGCTCTCCCCGGTCAGGGCTGCCTCCTCGATCTCCAGCGTGGCGGCCAGGATGATCCGCCCATCTGCCGGGATCAGGTTCCCCGCCTCGACGAGCACCACGTCCCCGGGCACCAGTTCCTCGGCGGCGATCTCGAGCACCTGACCCTCGCGGCGAACGCGGGCGATGGTCTTCATCATCGAGGCCAGGGCGGCAACGCTCTCCTCGGCCTTCGCCTCCTGACGGAGACCTATCACCGCGTTGAAAAGGGTCAAACCGGCCAGGACGGCCGTGGTGGCGGTGTCACCGGTCACCAACTGGTTGATCGCAGCTGCGACGAGGAGGACGATCTGCATGAAGTCCTCGTACTGGCGAAGAAACGCCTGGAATCCCGACTCCTTCTTGCCTTCGGCGAGACGGTTGAGCCCGTACCTGGCAACACGGTCCTGGACATCGCTGACGCTCAGCCCGCGCTGCGGATCCACTTCGAGGGCGCCGGCCACGCCGGCTGCATCGGTGGCATACCACTCGGCCCGCCCGGTCATCTGATCTGTCATCGCATTTCACCTCGAAGGGTGCAGCCACGGGCGTAACGTCCGCTCGGTGGTGCAATCCAACCATCCCGCATCGATCGGTGCATCATCCAGGTCGGGCGATGTCCTCGCCACGGCGGTGTAGGAGTATCCCGGAAGTCAGAGGAGACCGGTTCGATGACGACCATCGTCCCCCGCTGGGAATGGCGCACATTCGGTGCCGAATTCGGGCACGCCGAAGCCGTGTTCGCCGCCCTGGATCCCGAAGCCATCCAGGAGTCCGACGAGCTCTATATGCGCACGGGGTCGGGCCCGATCGTCAAGATCCGCAGCGGTCTCATGGATGTCAAGGTCCTCAAGGAGGTGAGCGCGGCAGGTCTCGAGCAGTGGACACCGGTGCTCAAAGAGGCGTTCCCGCTGGCGGCGGCGGATGTGTCGCGGGTCTTCTCGATGCTGGACATCGATGCGCCAGGGCTCGCCCGCGATACCTACACGCTCGATCAGCTTCTCTCCGAGGTGATCGCGCCCCATCCCCGGGTGGCAGCGGTGCCGATCCACAAGAAACGGGTGCGCTACACCCTGGACGGGTGCATGGCCGAGCTCACCGATCTGGTCGTGGATGGGGTTCCGATGAGGACGATCGCCATCGAGTCCGAGGACCCCGACGCCGTGATCGCAGCCGTCGAGGCCGCCGGTCTGCAGGACCGCGTGAACCACAACTTCGTCCGGGGGTTGACCGGCATCCTCGTCGACCGAGCCCCCCGGTATGCCGTGATCGATGTCGGCACCAACTCGGTCAAGTTCCACGTCGGTGAGCTCGACGCGGACGGGAAATGGCGGGCCATCATCGACCGGGCCGAACTGACCCGTCTTGGGGAAGGGCAGGAGAAGGAAGGCGCCATCGCGGTCGAAGCCATGGAGCGCACCGCCGAGGCGATCGCAGGGATGGTCGAAGAGGCAAGACAGAGCCGGGCCAGGGCGATCGCATTGGTAGGGACGGCGGCCCTGCGCACGGCCTCGAACCGTGACGACGTGATCGAGCACATCAGGAAACGGACCGGCTATGTCGTCGAAGCCATCTCCGGTGAGGAGGAGGGTCGTCTGGCCTATCTGGCGGTCAAGACAGAGCTCGGTCTGGAACGGGGCTCCCTGGTGGTGTTCGACACCGGTGGTGGCAGCTCCCAGTTCACCTTCGGCGACGGTGACAAGGTGCTCGAGCGATTCAGCGTGCCGGTGGGAGCGGTCCGGTACACCGAGCAGTTCGCTCTCGACAGTGCCGTGGAGCCGGAGGTTCTGACATCCGCCCTCGAGTCGATCTCCGCCGGCCTTTCAACGCTCGACGGCCGCACTCCACCCGACGCACTGGTGGCAATGGGAGGTGCAGTGACCAATATCACCGCGGTCAAACATCATTTGGCCACCTACGACCCCGACGTGGTGCAAGGGACGATCCTCGACCGAGCCGAGATCGACCGTCAGATCGAGATGTACCGGTCGCGCGACACCGAGAGCCGTCGTTCGATCGTGGGTCTCCAACCGAAGCGGGCCGACGTCATCCTGGCCGGCGCCTGCATCGTCCGGACCGTGATGGTCAAGCTCGGTCAGGAAACGCTCACCGTCAGCGACCGGGGTCTGCGCCACGGGTTGCTCAGGGAGAGGTTCGGCCAGGGCGGCTAACCCATCGAACACGTGGGTCAACCCAAAGCCTCGTTGTTGGCACCCACCGCGCGTGCCTACCGGGGGCGTCTCACCAGGGTCAGCTCGAAGACACCGGGGACATGCCACTCCCTGGAGAACATAACCACGTCGCCGACGGTCGAGTAGTCCACCTGGGTGATCTGGAGAAGTGGCTTTCCCTTCTCCAGCCCGAGGACAGCACTGTGACGGGCCCCGGCCAGAACCGGGATCAGGCTCGCCTCGCCGTGGGCCACGGGATATCCCAGTTCGCCGAAAAGTGCGAAGAGCGATCCGGAAAGGCTCTCCTGGTCGACGCCGTCGACGATTCGATGGGGTATGACCGCAGTGGAGTAGATCACCGGTCGCCCGTCGGCAGTGTGGACCCTCTCCAGACGAAGGACACTCTCCGAGGTGTTGATTCTGAGCCGCTCGGCCTCCTCGTCGCTGGGCTTGTCACTATTCACCTGGAGGAGACGGCATCCGACCTCGAAGCCTGCCTGGTTGATCAGTTCGGTGTAGCTGAGGTTGCGCTCGAGGCTGTGCCGGACCCGGGGACGAAACTTGACGAAGGTGCCCGAACCGTGGGCCCGGGACAGGTACCCCTCCTCGACCAGCCCGCGCACCGCCTCGCGGATGGTGGCTCGCGACACCCCATGTTGCTCGCACAGCTCCGGCTCGGCGGGCAGCTTCGAGCCCAGCGGCATCGACCCGTCCAGGATCTGGTCCAGGATCCGGTCCCTGACCGTGTCTGCCAGGAGCTTTCTCGGCTGGGATGCTGCCAGGCTCACCGAGGCACCGGTCGCTGCTGTGACCGCCTCCGGTTCACCAATGAGGCGACGATCAACATGGTCACCGAGAAGGCGAGCAGGGTGGATGCGGTGGCATTGATCACCGGCGACACCCCACGGCGAATCGAGGCGAACAGGTAGATGGGAAGGGTCTGTGCCTGCCCCCTCGTGAAGAAGGCGATGATGAAGTCGTCGAAGCTGAAGGTGAAGGCGAGCAGGAAGCCGGCCAGGATGGCGGGGGCGAGCAGCGGCAGCGTCACGGTGAACAGAGTCCTGAGCGGCGGTGCGTAGAGATCACTCGAGGCCTCAATCACTTCGGGGTCGAGGGAAGCGAGACGGGTCCGCACCAGGATGGCGACGATGGCCGAGCCAAACACGGCATGCCCGGCCACCACAGAGTGGAAGCCGAGTCCCAGGGAGAAACCGGTGTCCGGGAACAGGTAGGTGATCCAGTCGTTGAGCCAGCCGGTTGCGGAGACCACGAAGATGAGCAGGGAGAGCCCGAGCACGATTCCGGGGACCACGATGGCGAAGTTCATCATCGTGTCGAAGCTGCGTCGTACCAATCTCGGCAGGGAGGGCATGGCGATGGCCGCCCCGGTCCCGAGCACGGTGGAGATCAACCCGGCGGTGAGTGCGATCGAGATCGAGGTGCGGAACGCCCGGACCACGAAGGGGTCGGTCCACGCGGTGACGTACCACTGGAAGGAGAACCCGGTCAACTCGGCGACATGGCGGCCTGAGTTGAAGGAGAACACGACAACCACCAGGATCGGCAGGAACAAGAAGGCGTAGACCGCCCAGCCGTACGCCTTCAGCCCCCGGTCGATCCAACGGGTGTGGCTGCGACTGTTCACAGCAGCCTGCTCCCACGGCCCTGGGCCACAATCCGCTTGGTCATTCGGTTGTAGACCAGGATCAGGATCATGATCACGGCGATGAAGGCCACCGCTACCGCCGCACCGAACGGCCAGTTGCGGGACTGGAAGAAGAGGTCGGCCAGGGCGTTGCCCAGGAAGTAGGTCTGGCCACCACCGAGAAGCACCGGGATCAGATACTCCCCCAGCACCGGGACGAAGACCAGGAGCACCCCGGCGAAGACTCCGGGCGCTGAGAGTGGCAGGGTGACCTGGCGGAAGGTGGCCCACGGCCCCGCCCCCAGGTCCTTGGAAGCATGGCGAAGCGTCACGTCCACCCGCTCCAGCGACACATAGATAGGCAACACCATGAGCGGGAGGTAGTTGTAGACAATGCCGAGCAGTACGGCGAAGGTGGTGTTGAGCAGCCGGACGTTGCGCAACCCGACCATCTCGAAGACTGTGGGGAGGCCGCGGTTGCCCAGGAGAAACACCCAGGCGTAGGTACGAATCAGGAAACTGGTCCAGAACGGGATGACCACCAGGGCGAGGAGCAGCGTCTTGTACTTCCCGCCCCGGGTTGCCATGAAATAGGCCATGGGGTAGGCCACCACCAGACACATCAGGGTGCCGAGAAGGCCCATCACCATCGTGTTGAAGAACGGGGTCCACCTCGTGCCCAACCTGGCGAACTGCTCGAGAGTGAATGCCGGCTCGTAACCGCCGTTCGAGGCCCTTCGGCCCAACGAGAAGACGACCAACACCACCATGGGCCCGACGAGGAACAGGATGTACCAGAGCAGCCCGGGGCTGGCCAACGTGCGGAGCAGCCGACGCAGGCGGCGATCGGCGGGGGGGGGGGGGGGGGGGGGGGCGGGCC
>JBFYOJ010000252.1:0-6544 GCA_041303885.1 Acidimicrobiia bacterium
GGCACTTAGGGCTGACCGGGGCGCCCTCGACCTGGATGGTCTCGCCTCGCTGGTCGAAGAGGGCACCGCCACCCGTGACCTGGCCCGTGCGGGGCTGGACCATCTACGCGTCGAGAATTCCGCCCACCAGCTACGTCAGGGCCTGGCCGTCGGGGATACCTGCCCGGTCTGTGACACGGTCATCACGTCCCTCCCCGGGTCAGGGGGGCCCTCACACGAGGCGATCGAACATGCGACTGCCGATCTCAGGGAGAAGGAGATCAGGGCATCCGAGGCCCGGGACCGTCTCAACCAGGCTCAGGGTCAGGCGAAGCAGATCGACGAGCGCATCGCGGAGATCGAGAGTCGTCTCGCCGACGCCCCCACCCCGAGCGCGGTGGAAGAGGCGATCGGATCGCTCAAACAGCTGCTCGATCGCAAGGTCGAAGTCGACCAGGCCGCCTCATCGGCCGGGGCGGAATGGGAGGAGGCACAGGACCGGGTGGCCAGGCTGAGCGAGCGGGCCTCGGGCCTGCGGGAGTCGCTGTTCGCGGCGCGGGATCGAGTTGCCGGAGAGGAGCCGCCCATCCCGCCTGATGACGTGGTGGAGGGATGGCGGGCCTTCGAGAGCTGGCGAAGCGAGCGGGCCCGGCTTCGCACCGAGGAGCTGGCCGCGCTGGAGAGGGCCGCCGACGAGGCCGTGGAGAGGGCGCTGGCCGCCGCGGGCGAGCTTCGCGAATGGCTCGAGGGACTCGACGTGGAGCCCACCGGCTCTCCGGAGACCGACCTCGCCCTGGCCACGGAGAAGCGAAGAACCGAGATCGGGGAACTGGAGAAGACACTGGAGGACGCCGCTGAGCTCGGCCGGGATCTGGAGGTCGAGACCTCCCGCGCCCGTGTCGCCTCGGCTCTCGGGACCCATCTCCGCTCCAACAACTTCGAGGCCTGGCTCCTGGAGGAGGCAATGGAGACGCTCGTTCGCGGCGCCAACCGCCTCCTTTGTGATTTGACCGGCGGTGCCTACTCCCTTCTCGCGACAGAGAGCCAGTTCGAGGTGATCGACCATCGCAATGCCGATCTGATCCGGACAACCAAGGGCCTCTCCGGAGGCGAGACCTTCCTGGTCTCCCTTTCACTCTCGCTCTCCATGGCCGAGCAGCTTGCCGAGCTCACCGGCACCTCCTCGCGTCTGGAGTCGGTGCTCCTCGACGAAGGCTTCGGGTCTCTCGACCAGGAGTCGTTGGATGTCGTCGCCTCGGTGCTCGATGAGCTCGTGGGGAGGGGCCGCACGGTCGGAATCATCACCCATGTCCGGGAGCTTGCCGACCGGATCCCGGTCCGGTTCGAGGTCAGCAAAGGCCCGGAGACGGCGTCCATCGAGAAGGTGCTCGCATGAGGTTCACGGTCGAGGCCTGGGACCCTGATTACGGCGCTCCATCGGAGGCCGACCTCGTCGACTCGACGGAGAACGTGGACCCATCGGTCGAGTTGGCGGCCGACCAGTGGCGCCCGCTCTTCCCCGAGAGCGAGCCCGCCCCCGACATCCTCTTCGTCGACGGGGTGCGACGGGTCGACGCCAATCTCTGGATCGATCGGGATGGGCAGTTCCCCGGATTCGGGCTGGCGGCGACTTTCGCCGCCGGGGCGGTTCGGTGCAATGGCAGAGCCCGGGTGGTCGCAGCCGAGGTCAAGAGAGGTGTGTTCACCGGTGTCGACGCCGACCCGGTCGAGACATCCATGGGAAGGTACGAGGTGATGTCGACCAGGGGATCGACTCCCGAGGAGCTGTGGCTGGGGATCCAGGAGAGGATGGGCGACCTGGAGGGCCTGGTGGCCGAGGCCCAGGCCGGCTCGGCGTTGGTTGTAGTCGACGGCCCTCTTTCCCACAGGCGGCACGTCGAGGGCGCGGTCGGGTACGTGAAGACCCAGCACGTTCAGTATCTCCCCGATGAGCTCCGTTCCACCCTTGTCGGGCTTCCGGTTGGATACCGCACACCCTTGTTCCTCACCACGACATCATGGAGTCGGTTCTCGTGGTACCTCCGCCTGGCCAACGGGACCGGGCCGGCGGGTGGACTGGCTCGGTGTGAGGTGAAAGCCGACATGGGCGTCGGCGATGCCACACGGTTGGCCCATCTCGTGACGGCCACGCTCCCCAGATACGCCTCGGCGCGCCACAAGGACCCGAGAGCTCCGCAGAACCTATATCCCATCGGCGGCCTCGAACGTGAGCTGCGCCGCCGCCTCGGCGACCGGGACCTTGCGACGAGGGCGTTGCGCACCGCTGCTGCCCGCTGAACAGCAGAAGGGGGCGGTTGCCCGCCCCCTTCTGCTGTGTGTGGAGGACCGCAATGACATTGCAGTTGCGTCCGTCCCGGGGATCTCACCCGGGTCGTGGGCGGCGCCCTGCGCGCCGATTCACTGAGTAGCACTCGGGAGGAATGCTCCTGCGCCTTCTATTCCCTCTCGATCTGCGTCGTGTCCCGATTGTCGGCCACCCGAACAGAGGTGAAGGCGGACGCAGCCAGGAACTCGTCGGGGGGAAGGCTGTCCCGTAGCTGCTCCCCGGTCACGACTGCCAGCTGCGTCGATGGGGCGGCGAGGGGAGTGTCGATGGGGCGGGGATCGCTCATCGTGGCCGGCGCCACACCTACTGCCACTATCACGGCGAGCGAGGTCAGCGCCATAGCCCCACTCTGCAGGATCGGCTGCAGGACGGCCCTCAGCGATCGGGCCAGCCGATGGAACGCTGCGGGGAGGCTCCGCCGCTTGACGCGTCCTACCTCTTCGCTCAGCTGGCGTTCGAGGGCGAGGACATAGGAATCGATGGCGATCGGGCCCGGGCGGCGCATCTCAGAGGGCATAGCCGGCATCCTCCGCAGTCGCACCCAGAACGGCGGTCGAGTCGATGTGAGCTCGAACCGCTCGTCGCGCCCGAGAGAGGCGGAGTCGCGCAGCGTTCGGGGTGATGTCGAGGGCAACCGCCGCCTCGGTTGGCGAGAGCCCGTCGTAAGCGACCAGTTCGAGAACGTCGCGCTCGGACCTGGTGAGCCTGGCCAGAGCCTCCTCCAGGATCGGGGCCTGGCGGGAAGCGTCGATCGCCGACGCGACCTCATCGTCTTCGGCCGCGGTGAAGCTGGGGAAGGCATTCCCCGCCTTGACCTCGAGTCGTCGACTCCCCGCATACTTCCTCCGCTGCTTGGCGAGGAGCCGCCGTGAGATCCCGAAGAGCCAGGGGAGGGCCGTGTCCGTCTCCGGGACGTATCGATGCGCGGCCTGTAGGGCGACGAGGAAGCACTCACCGACCAGATCGGCGACATCATCCGGGTTGGGGCAGCGTCTGACCGCATAACGTGTGATCGCATTGACGTGTCGGCGGAAGAACACGGAGTACGCCTCCGCCGACCCCGCCGATGAAGCCAGGAGCAACTCTGCGTCAGAACGGTCCACCACGCAACCATTATGTCCGGTTGTCGCCCAAGCGTGTCAACCCTGACGCGGTGCCGACAGTGTCGGCCAGGCAACTCAGATCTCGAGCCTGACGTCTCTCTCTTGCGCCCGACTGCGCAACAGGTCGAGCTCGACGCTGTCGAGTCTTCGATCCAAGAGGATGCGACGCTTGCGGTCTTTCGTGACAAGGATCAGCCCTCGCCTCCTGGGCTGAACGATCGCTGCGATGTCCTCCCATCTCAGAGTCTCCCGTCGCAACAGGCAGAGCCGATGGATGCCTTCGGAGTCGATCTGGAGGGCGGTCGAGAAGTCGAAAGCAACCACGTAGCCGAGGAAGAGCGCCAGCAGGAGGAGCCCGGCGGTCACCCACACAGGTGCCTGCACCGCCCAAGCGCCCCAGACCAGGGCGAGGAGGGAGGGTGGGGTGAGAAGCGAGAGCCCGATCCGCAGCCTCGACTCGGGAAGCTTCGCCTCGAGAGCCTCAGGTCTCATCGACGACCAGGTCCCGCGCAGCAGGAACCGGTGGCCGGGCGGGAAGCTCCCGTCTCGATGCGAGCACGGCGCCGGCGATGACCAACAACGATCCCATGACGGCCAGCGGCGAGATGATCTCGTCCCGGAAGACGACACCGAGCACCAGGGCGACCACCGGCATCAGATAGGTGACGACGCTCGACCGGGTTGGGCCGACCCGGCCGACCAGCGCGCCCATCATGATGAAGGCGAAGCCGGTCCCGAGAAATCCGACTGCCATCGTTGCGAACAGGGACTCCCAGGCGAACTCGGACCGGGTCAGCCCGAAGATCCCGTAGGGGGTGAGCAGGATGGCGGCCAGCCCGAGCGCTCTCGCCATAACCGGAACCGTCCCATACTGCTGTTGAAGCGGTGCCATGATGTTCGTTGCCAGCCCGTAGCAAACGGTGGCGATGAGCACCAGTATCACCCCGAGCGCTGCTGTTTGACCGGCCTCGGCCGAGGGCAGCGCAATGGCGAGGATGCCGAGGAACCCCGTTACCAGGCCGATGATCTGGAGACGGCCCGGCAATTGCCGGAGCAGGATCGAGGCGATGATGGCAGTGAACATCGGCATGGCGCCGTTGAGCATCCCGGCCACGGCCGAATCGATCCACTGCTGTGCGATCGGGAACAGGGAAAGAGGCACCACCACCCAGATGATCGAGAGGAGGGCGACTCTGGCCAGGTCCTGGCGTGGGATCCTCGTCGACCGAGCCCGGGCAAGGCTCGCCATGAAGATCGCACCGAAGCCGACCCGGAGCCAGGTGATGAGTCCGGGATGGAAAGCGTCGAGCCCGATCGCCATGAAGAGGAAGGAGCCGCCCCAAATCATCCCCACCGAGATGAAGCGGGCCCAATCCTTGCCGCTGAAGGCGTCGCGATTGGTGCCATGGGATGTGCGCAGGAGTCGATTGGCCATGTTCCTAGAACACCGGGGTCCTCGAAGAAGTCGCGTTCGACTCGGGGAACATGCCCATCCGTCGAAATAGTCCGGAATGTCGGGCTCCGGTATGAGCGCTCCGTCGCGCCACGGTCAATCCTCGGATTTCGGGTCCCGGGTCATCAGGCTGAGCACGGCATCCCTCGGATGCATTCCCTCATACAACACCATGCCGACGTGGGCCGCGATCGGCATCTCTATCTCACTCCTGGCGGCGAGGTCGAGCACCGCCTGGGTGGTCTTCACGCCCTCGGCCACCATTCTCATCTCCGTCACGATCTCCTCCAGGCTCTGCCCGCGGGCCAGGGCGAAGCCAACCCGATGGTTGCGGCTGCGGGTCGAGATGCAGGTTGCGATGAGATCACCCATCCCGGCCAGTCCGGCAAACGTCGAGGGGCGACCGCCGAGGGTTATCCCGAGCCTGGTGAGCTCGGCCAGGGAACGCGTGATCAGGGTGGCGCGGGTGTTGTCGCCGAAGCCGAGCCCATCTGACATCCCGGCCGCGATTGCCATCACGTTCTTGAGCGCGCCTCCGAGCTCGCAACCGGTCACGTCGTCGTTGGTGTACACCCGGAAAGTCGGGCTCATGAAGACCGACTGCAGTAAGACGGCCGTCTCCTGGTCGCGGATGGCCATTACCGAAGCCGTGGGCTGCCCGGCCGCTATCTCCGACGCCAGGTTGGGCCCGGTCATCACTCCGACGCGCCCGGGGTCGTGGCCCGGGGAGACCTCGATGACCACCTGGGTCATCGTGGCCAGCGTCTTCTGTTCTATTCCCTTGGTCAGCGACACGACCGGCACATCGTCGCCGATCCCGGGAGCGACGAGAGCGAAGACATCGCGAAAGCCGTGGGAGGGCACGGCCATGATCACCGCATCGGCTCCGGCCACGGCCTCGGAGATGTCGGATGTGGCCGAGAGCAGCCTGGGCAGAACGACCCCGGGGACGTAGTCCGGGTTCTCGTGCTGTTCGTTGATGACAGTCGCCACCTCGGGCCGGCGGGCCCAGAGCACGGTCGGGATCGAGCGAGCAGCCAGTGAGGCGGCGATCGTCCCCCATGTCCCTGCGCCGATCACAGCGATTCTGCTCACCGGTTCACGCTAGCTCGGTATCCGGGGGTCCCTCCCTAACCTGCGGCCGCCATGAGTCTCTCCATCGGCATCGTCGGTCTGCCCAATGTCGGGAAATCGACGCTGTTCAATGCCCTCACCAACGCCGGTGTGCTTGCAGCGAACTACCCGTTCGCCACGATCGAGCCCAACACCGGTGTGGTCCCCATCCCTGATCCGCGGCTCGGCGAGCTGGCCCGGATCTTCTCCTCGAAGCGGGTCGTCCCTGCCACCGTGACCTTTCTCGACATCGCCGGGCTGGTCAGAGGCTCGAGCGAGGGGGAGGGGCTGGGTAACCAATTCCTCGCCAACATCCGCGAGGCCGATGCCATCTGTCACGTGGTCCGGGGCTTCACCTCCCAGAACGTGGCCCACGTCGAGGATGAGCTCGACCCAGCAGCGGACATCGAGACCATCGAGACCGAGCTCGCCTTGGCCGATCTGCAGACCATCGACCGTCGTCTGCCCAGACTCGAGAAGGAGGCGTCGATCGACAAGACGCTGAAGTCGCAGTTCGATCTGTTGAGCGAGGTTCGCTCGGTGGTCGCC
>JBFYOJ010000253.1:0-2857 GCA_041303885.1 Acidimicrobiia bacterium
TTGCCCAATTTTCGGGGGGATGCGGCGCTCTCGACCTGGCTCCACCGAATCACCGTCAACACCGCGTGGACCCACAAGAAGCGGGCCCGTCGCCACGGTGGGCTCTCCCTCGATGAGGTCGCCGAGTCCGAGGCGCCGATGAGCGCCGAGCATCCCGAGATGGCCGGCGAGATCCTCGAGCTCAGGGGGCGGCTGCGGTCGGCACTCGACGCCCTACCCGAGGCCCAGCGTCAGGTGGTGGTGCTCAAGGACGTCTATGACTGGTCGCATGCCGAAATCGCAGAAGCCATGGGCATCTCGGTTTCCGCCACCAAGGTGCGGCTGCACCGGGCGCGTGCCCGCCTCGCCCGCTATCTGGAGGCTTCGGCATGAACGTTCTCTGTGAGCTCGCGGCGCCGTTCGTCGCCAACAGCGCAGTCGAGGGGACTGACGTCGCCCGACCGTTCCGGGCTCATGTCCTGTCGTGTCTGAGGTGCCAGGCGCGCCAGGTTGCCATGGCCAAGGTGGCGCGGGAGATGTCCGCCATGTCCAGTGAGGCTTTCCGTGCTCCTCTTGATCTGGAGTGGCGGGTCATGTCCTCACTCGAGGGGGACCTCGCCGTGGCGCGCTCCTGGCGGACACCCGTGGCACTAGGTGCGGCCGTGCTCTCGATGGCTGCTGCCATCCTCATCTGGCGTCTTCGCCCCCGCGCCCAGACCTGAACCGTTCGGGACGTTTGGCCCTGGTTCCACCTGGCTCTTCCGGGTAACTCCGACATCAGACTCGAGAGAAAGTGAGACCTGAGATGAGGGTATTGGTCAGCACCGCCAGCAAACACGGCGCAACCGCCGACATTGGCCGCGCCATCGCCGATGTCTTGACCACCGAAGGGCTCGAGGCCCGGGTCACGGCGCCCGAGGATGTCGTCGGTCTCGACGGCATCGACGCGGTCGTGTTGGGAAGTGCCGTCTACGCCGGACGGTGGATGAAGTCGATGCGGGAGCTCGTGGACCGCGAGGGAGACGGGATATCGACGTTGCCGGTGTGGCTGTTCTCCAGCGGGCCGATCGGTGATCCGCCCAAGCCGGAGGAGGATCCGGTGGACGTCGCGCCAATCATGAAGACGACCGGAGCCGCCCATCACTACATCTTCAGTGGGAAGCTCGACCGTAAGACGCTCAACTTCGGCGAGAGGGCCATCGTCGGCGCCTTCAAGGTGCCAGACGGTGACTTCCGCAATTGGGATGAGATTCGCAAGTGGGCGGCCGGCATCGCCGAGGAGCTGAAGACGAAGGTGTAGCTCCCCGACCTGACAGATGTGGAAGCCAGGAGAGCAGCCGGAGAACGGCTGAAGATACGCTGGGACCATGCCATGCCTCATCGACATCTCCCACACGATCGATGCCGGGATGATCACCTATCCGGGACTGCCGGGCCCCGTGATCACGGATCACCTTTCCCGGGTCGACGCTAGGAGCCACTACGAGTCGGGGACGGAGTTCCTCATCGGGCGAATCGACATGATCGGAAACACCGGCACCTATCTCGACACGCCGTTTCACCGGTACGAGGACGGGTACGACCTCGCCGATCTTCCGCTCGAGGATGTCGCCGGCCTACCCGGCGTCTGCATCGAGGCGGCCGGGCCCGAGTTGGGGCGCGGGTCGATCGACGGCATCGATGTGACCGGTCGGGCGGTCCTCTTTGCCACCGGCTGGGACCGACACTGGGGAACCGAGGCATACGGTGACCCCGCTCACCCCTTCGTGTCGGCCGATCTGGTCGCTGCGTTGGTCGACGGTGGAGCCGTGCTTGCCGGGATCGACTCGGTGAACATCGACGACACACGGACCGGGGCCAGGCCTGCCCATTCGGGTCTGCTCGCCGCCGGGATCCCGGTGGTCGAGCATCTCACCGGGATCGGTCAACTGGTGGGAATCGACTTTCGCTTCTTCGCGGTCCCACCCAAGGTGCGTGGGTTCGGCACGTTCCCGGTCCGGGCCTTCGCCCTGGTCGGCTGAGACTCAGAGCGCCCGGTTGATCCCCGAGATGATGGCCTGCAGGGAGGAGGTCGTGGTGTCGGAATGGATCCCGACCCCCCACAGCGTCCGCTTGTTCACTTCGAGCTCGGCGTAGGTCACCGCCTGTGCGTCGGTCCCGGCGCCGATGGCGTGCTCGTGGTAGTCGAGCACCCTGCAGCCGATCCCGAAGTGGGCAAACATCGCGTTCACGAAGGCCTCGATCGAGCCGCCACCCTGGCTCTGGATCTGCACCTCTTCGTCGTTGTGCCGGATCGTTGCCGTGATGCTGGTCAGGTCCTCCCCGTGGGCATCGTGGGCCAGGTCGAAGCGCAGCAACTCGAATGGCTTGGTTGCGGCGAGATAGTGGCGTCGGAACTCGGTCCAGATCTCGGCGGCGGTGATCTCGCCACCGGTGGTGTCGGTGATCCCCTGGATGACCCTGGTGAACTCGATCTGAAGCCGGCGGGGCAGCACGAGCTCCTGCTCGGTCTTGAGCAGGTAGGCGACCCCTCCCTTGCCCGATTGTGAGTTGACCCGGATCACGTCTTCGTACGTGCGCCCGACGTCCTGAGGGTCGATCGGGAGGTAAGGCACTTCCCAAAGGGTCTGGCCGGTGGCCTCCATCGCCTCGAAGCCCTTCTTGATCGCATCCTGGTGGGAGCCGGAGAAGGCCGTGTAGACCAGGTCGCCGACATAGGGATGACGGGGGTGAACCGGGAGCTGGTTGCAGTGCTCGACGATGCGTCGGTACTCGTTGATATTGCTGATGTCCAGCTCGGGATCCACTCCCTGGCTGAACAGGTTGAGGGCGAGGGTGACCACGTCGACGTTGCCGGTGCGCTCGCCGTTGCCGAACA
>JBFYOJ010000254.1:0-3078 GCA_041303885.1 Acidimicrobiia bacterium
TCCTCGGACCGCCGAGGATTTAGTACCGAACGGGTGATGCGCGACTACGCCGTCGAGTTGAATGATTGCAGACAGAATTTGCATCTTGTTCGCGACTCGACGGAAATCGAGGGTGCCGACGGCAACGTCGATAGAGGGTCGTTCGCGACCCTTACCGAGCTTTAGAGGAGGCCGCTATGTCCCATACGTCGGATGCCTTGCCCGTACCCGCTCATCTGGGTGGATCGGAGTCGATGACCAGAACCCCGGTGGTTGGCGTGCCCGCACATGACCTTGCGCCCATGTATGTGCCAGGTGCCGAAACCCTGTCAGCGGGGGAGATCCGGGTCACCGTGCTGGGCAGTGGCGATCCCTGGATCCGGCGGAGTCAGGCGTCGGGGTCGCTGCTGATCGAGGTGGGTAACCCTGAGCAGGACTTCTTCTTCTTCGATCTCGGTTCGGGCGCACTGGCAAACTTCACGTCGTTGATGCTCCCGGTCGAGGCTACGACGAAGGTCTTCCTGTCTCATTTGCACGCCGACCACGTGGGCGACATCCCCGGGCTCATGGGGAGCCTGTCCAAGTCGGGGCGGGTCGACCCGGTGGAGGTCTGGGGAGGTGGGAGCGAGGACCCGACCCTCGGGTTGGCTGCTTTCGCTGATCACATGGGTAAGGCGTTGGCTTGGGACACTGCCTCTGTCCGTGGCGTTCGCCCCACTTCTGGTTGCGAGATGGTCCCCCACGAGATTCCATACGACCGACCGGAGACGATCTATGAACGCAACGGCGTGGCCATCTCCTCCTTCCCGGCGATCCACGGGCTCAGTGGCGCTGTCGGCTACAGCGTCACCTATGCCGGGTTGAAGGTCGTCTTCTCGGGAGATACGCGCCCTTGCAAGCACGTGGTGGAAGCCGCCTCGGGCGCCGACCTGTTGATCCATGAGTGTTTCCAGTCCCCTGCGGTCTTTGCCCACGCCACGGGGCTTCCTCTGGAGACGGCGATGCAGATCACCCGTCTGGCACACACGATCCCGGAGCAGATGGGAAAGATCCTCGATCTGACCAGGCCCCGAATGGGAGCACTCTGGCACTTGGACGTGACGCCCGGTGTGGATGCCGTCTTCGAGGAGCTGGGTGCCTCCTACACCGGGCCGGTGACGATCAGCCAGGACCTGACCGTCTTCAATGTCACGGAGGACGCGGTCACCGCCCGCCAGGCGAAGGTCAACGAGGCGGCACCACCGGTGCACGGGCCTTCGAAGACCAGTCCCGCACTCGATCCACAACCGACCCCTCCGACGTGGTGGACCGAAGCACTCCTCGACCTCTGACCACACCGATCTGCACCCTGCGTACCACGGGGAACCCGCGAGCGAACACGAAAACCGATTCGTACCGATCGGGTGATGCGGAGATGTGTGCCCGAGACGCATGATCCATGAATACGACAAGGAGGTCGTTCATGGGTTTGCGCGGTCGAAGACAGGAGCGCGTGGAAGATCGTCAGACGTTCGGCAGAGGCGGTGACGCGATCCAGTATCAGATGAGAGAGAAGTTGGTCTCGATCGGAGACGACTTCTGGATCGAGTCCAGCCGCGGGGAGCGAGCCTTCAAGGTGGACGGCAAGGCACTGCGCGTCCGCAAGACCCTCGTGTTCGAGGATGCCAACGGCCATGAGCTCGCCCGGATCCAGGACCGGCCCGTCCGGATTCGCGACTCCATGGAGGTCGAGGGCCCCGACGGTTCCACCATCGCCCTGATCAAGAAGGCAATGATCTCGCCGTTGCGCGAGCGGTACACGATCTCCGTGGGCGATGGCCCTGACCTGGAAGTACAGGGGAACATCCTCGACCACGAGTACGAGATCTCGTCGGGGCGGGACAAGCTGGCAGAGGTGTCCAAGAAGTGGTTCAGGGTGCGCGACACATACGGTGTCCAGATCGAGCCGGGACAGGATGCAATCGTGCTGCTGGCGGCCACAGTCGCGATCGACATGATGGCCGCTTGACCCTGTCGGGAAGCCTGCATCCCGCGGACCTGTGAAACCGCACGGTCAGGTTGTGCCAACCCCGATCCGAGGTCCGAGCGGCATGCAGGGCTTCCCCTGCCATCGAATCCCACACCTGAGCAGGTCCGGGGGAGTGCATCTTTGGCAATCGGGGTGGCATTGATCCTGGGGCAACCGGACTCGCTCTCAGGCTGGCCGATTCCCGGGTGCCCGTGGTGCGATGGTGGGTGACATTTACGTTGGTGGCAGCTATTCCGCTGCTTCGGCTCATCCCGGCATGGCTGGCGCTGGCCGTCGTATCCGCGTTTTGTGATGATCGTCGCCATGGTCGAGCGCGATGACAATGATCTCGCCCGGCCTCCTGTCACTGAAGCGGTTTAACCGGAGCCCATGGCGCGGGCCAGTGCAGCCGACGCGGAAGGCGAAACCTCGCTCAGAGCAGCCTCGAGCGAGCCGGCGATGGAGCCGCCGGTGTCGTGGCCGTGGGCCGGCAGGGTCGTCTCTTGCCAGTGGAGCATGTCGGTGATCACCTGATCGTCACCGACCAGCATGGATGCCTCCACCGCGCCCAGAAGCAGCGAAAGCTCGGCAAGGAGCATGGGCTGCCCATTGTCGGAGCCAATCGAGGCCAGCTCCCTCTGGGCAGCAGCCAGGACCTGTGGGCGCTGCCTGATCAGGTCGGTCAGGTCCTGGGATGGATCGACCGCCCTGGCCTCGGCGGTCTCAGGGTCGGGCGTCCATGTTTCGAGGACATCGGGCACGTCTCGCGGGCTCGGCACCCAGGCATCGGCGCCGATCGCTTCTGCCCACCTCCCGGTGGCCCCGAACCCCTTGCCGCCAACGATCACCGGGACACCAGCGGCGTGGCTGGCGCGTATCACGGCCCTTGCGCCGGTGAGATGATTGGCCATGGCACAGGAGAGGGCCAGCGCGTCCGGAGGCTCGATAGCGAGGTACTCCTGGAGGTCCGAGGCGAGGACATTGGCTCCGAGAAAGGTGGTTCGATATCCAAGAAAAAGTAGGTGGGCGGCCACCAACCGAGCGGGCAACGAGTGGTCGTCTCCCTCGGCGGCGGCGACCACGATTCGCGT
>JBFYOJ010000255.1:0-11916 GCA_041303885.1 Acidimicrobiia bacterium
GGTTGGGTGTGCCCACCGAAGGCGGCTCCCACCCCTCCCCGTTCCAGCCGCTACTCCACTGCCACCGGGGCGAGCGCGTCGATGTCGGTCACGACGTCGATGACCACAGGTCGATCGGCCACCAGGGCGCGGTTCAGGGCCAGGGCGAAGTCAGAAGGCTTCTCCACCCTGATCCCGATCGCCCCGATGTGCTCGGCGAGCGCGGCGAAGTCGACGTCGGTGAACACCCACATCTCCAGGGCCTTCTCCGACTGCTTGCCTCCGTATGCGCGGTCGAAGCCACGCTTGGACTGATTGCCGGAGTGGTTGTTGTTGACCACGGTGACGGTGTTGATCCCCCAGCGGACCGCGGTCTCGATCTCGGCCACGTGATACCAGAAGCCCGAATCGCCGGTGAAGCAGATCACCGGTCGATCGGGCCGGGCACATTTGGCACCGAGCGATGCGGGGAAAGCCCATCCCAGGTGCCCGGCGCTGCGGAGATAGGACTGGGTCGGAGCCCGCAGGTCGTACATCCCGCCCATCCACATCCCGGCGTGGCCGGTGTCGACGACCACGATCCCGTCATCCGGCACCAGGTCGGTGAGCTCGGCGCAGAGACGCTCGGGGCGGATCGGCACCTGATCCGATCCAAGCATCGGCGCATACTCGTCCCGCCAGGCGGCGACATGACCGGCGGCCGTCGAGGCCCACGTCTCATGGCCGTCCGACGCCGGCGCCAGTTCCAGCATTCGGGTCAGGGCGGTCAGGGCATCGGCATTGACCGCAACCTCGGGCGGGTAGTTGCGCCCCAACGCCTCCGGTTCGATGTCGAGTTGGATCACTCTCGCCCCCGGCGACGGCACTTTCCAGAAGTGGGTGGTCATGCCCCCGGTTTCGGTCCCGATGAAGAAGACCAGGTCCGATTCCAGCACCACCCTGTTGGCCGAGCTCCGGGAGTAGCTGCCAACCACCCCCACCGAGAGCGGGTGGGTGCCGGGGATCACGTCCTTGCCATTGAGCGAGGTCGCCACCGGGATGCCCAGTCGCTCCGCCAACTGCACGAGTGCAGGACCGGCCGCGGAGGAGCGCACACCGCCACCGGCCACGATGACGGGTCTCTCGGCGGCTCTCAGCAGGTCCAGGGCTCGGGCGAGGTCGGTGTCGGGGGCGGAGGGCCGGAACGGAGGAACCGAGGCGAACAGCTCCTCGCAGTACGGCTCCATATCGGCCTCCCCGGCATCGATCTGCCCCTCGTTCCCTGCGAACTGGATGTGGACGGGGCCGGGGGCGCCGGTGGTGGCCACACGGAATGCCTGACGGAGCATGTCGGGGATCCGCTCCACCGCGTCGATCGTCACGTTCATCTTGGTGACTGTCTCGAAGGCGGGGAGGTCGTCCACCTCCTGGTAGACCTTGCGGAACTTGGTGTGCGGGTCACGTCCGCCGGTGAAAGCGATAACCGGGGAGTGCGCCAGGAACGCGTCTCGAAGACCGGCCGCCAGGTTGTGGGCCCCCACCACCTGGGCGGCACAGATACCGGGCCGGCCTGATGCCCGGGCGAAGCCGTCGGCCATGTAGGCGGCGGGCTTCTCACCGTGTGGTCGGACCCTGGCGATCGAGCTATGTCTCTCCAATTCCACCATCGTCCGGCGGAGCACAGCGGGGACATGGAATAGATGGGTCACCCCATATCCGTCGAGCATCTCGGCGAGGATCCGGGCCCCGGTGGTGGTCATCGCTTCGTGAACCTGGCCTTGCCTGTGGTGGTGACCGTCCCTTCCTTCTTTCGGGCCCACAGCTCGAGCTCGACCCCTTCATCGTCGGAGCCCGTCACGGTGCCCCCGCATTCGAGCTCGTCGCCGAGGTAGGCCGGGGCGAGATGCCGGTAGGTGATCGAGGTGAGCCGGGCCCGGTCTCCGATCCATGATTCGGCCGTTTGCACCAGGTACACCCCCTGGAGAGGACCGTGGATCAACAGCCCCGGATGCCCTTCGTGCTCGATGGTGAACGGGGTGTCGTAGTGGATGCGGTGGAGGAGCCATGCCGAGGCGCTGAACATGAAAAGGTCGAGCGCTGTCGGAGCCCGATTCTGGACCGGCGCCTCCTCCCCGACCCCGGGCAGGGGGGTCATCGGTAGATCCTCGTGAAGTTCTCCCGGGCCACCATCTCCCCGCGTTGGTTGGTGAAGGTGAACTCCATTTCGACGAAGACCAATGGCCCGCTCCGCCCCTCCTTCTCGTACATGTTCGCCAGACGCTTGTCGACCCCGATCACGTCACCGGCCACCACAGGGACCCCCATCTCGACCGATGTCTCTCCGGCCATGGCACGGCGGGTGGGCAATGGTGGCACGTCGGCTGTAGGAGAGCCATCCGGCTCCAATTGGTCCGGTGGAACCAGGGCCGAAGCATGCATCCGGACCACATAGGTGAACAGGGTGGGGGCAACGACGTCGTTGTGCCCGGCGGCGACCGCAGCGTCCTTGTCGAAATGGACCGGGTCGGTCTCCCCGGTGGCATGGGCGAACTTGGCGATGTCGGCCGCGGTCACCAGCATCTCGAACCGGGGATACTCACGGTCTGCCCAGCGTCGTGCCTCGTCGGTGATGACTCCCATCAGAGCCCCATGGTCTTGGCGATGATGTTGCGCTGGATGTCGGATGTCCCGGCTCCGATCACTCCCAGCCTGGACTCACGAAAGTGTCGTTGCAGGTCGTATTCCATCGTGTAGCCGTAGCCGCCGAGCACCTGCAGCCCCATGTCGGCCACCTGCTTGTACGCCTCGCAGGCGTAGAGCTTGAGAATGGCCGCGTCCCGAGTCGTGGCGACGCCGCGATCGAGACGCGAGGCGTATCTGTAGACAAGCATCTGGGAGATCTCGACCATGGTCTGCATGTCGGCAAGCCGGTGGGAGATGGCCTGGAACTCCGATATCGGCCGTCCAAACTGCTCGCGCTCCTTGGCATACGCCACCGAGTCCGCAAGTGCAGCAGCGCCAGCCCCGGTTCGTGCCGCCGACAAACAGAGGCGCTCGTAGCGCAGATAGACGCCGAGATCGGCCCAGCCCTCGTGGAGAGTGCCCAGCATCCGCGCCTTCGGGACGCGAACGTCGGTGAAGTAGAGCATCGCAGTGCCGAGGGGCCAGTGCCCGAGGGTCTCTATCGGCTGCCACTCCAACCCCGGGCTGTCGGTGTCGACGATGAAGTTGGTGATGCCGTGATGCTTCTTCCCGTCGGATGAGGTGCGGGCCGCGACCACGTCGAGGTCACTCGCCTTGAATCCCGAGGTGAAAACCTTCTGCCCGTTGAGCACGAACTCGTCGCCGTCTTCCTCCGCGGACAGGGTGATGGCCGCCGCATCAGAGCCGGCGTCGGGCTCGGTCAGCGAGAAGCAGATGGTGAGCTCACCGGTGGCGATCCCGGGGAGCAGCTCCCGCTTCTGTTCCTCGGTCCCGTCCCGGCTGATGGCGAGCCCGCCCCAGGTGACGGCGCGGAACACCCAGAAGGAGAGATCGAGGAAGGCCCGGCCCAGCTCCTCGAGGAGGATGGCGACCTCGACTGCCCCGGCCCCGGCCCCCCCGTGCTCCTCGGGGATGTTGATGCCCAGCCAGCCCTGATGACCGAGCTTGTCGTAGACGTCGCGGGGCGGTCTCCGCTCCCGGTCGCACTCACGGACATACTCACGGCTGATCTCCTTCTCGCAGAATTCCCGAACCGTGGCTCGAAACAACTCCTGCTCGGGGGTGAAGTCGATGTACATGGCTCCTTCGGTCTGAGGACCTGGCGGATCATATATCGTGCATCCTGCACAACCGACCCGGCGAGAGTGGAAAGTGACCGCAAGCATCGAGACAGTCCGCGAGTTGAGCGCCCGTCACAGCAACTGGGGCCGCTGGGGCCCGGAGGACGAGAAGGGGACTCTCAACCTGGTCACACCCGAGATGGTCGTCGCTGCGGCGGGACTGGTGAAACAGGGGAAGGTGATCTCGATGGCCCTTCCCTACGACGATGCCGGCCCGCAGAACGGCGGTCTCGGCCGGTTCAACCCGATCCATCTGATGATCCGGGACGGCGCGGACGTGGTGGCGGGGACGTCGATCCGTGACTTCTACGGCGGTGTCGATAAGCACTTCCGCGGCACCGACGACATCATCATCATGCCCCTCCAATCCGGCACTCAGTGGGACGCCTTTGGCCACGTGGTGTTCGAGGGGAAGATCTACAACGGGTACGGGGCCGAGTGGGTCTCGAGCAAGGGCGCCCTCAAAGGCGACGTGGCCAATGCTGCCGACGGCATGGTGGGCAGGGGAGTCCTCCTCGACGTGGCCCGCGCTCTTGGCGTCGACTGGCTCGAGCCGGGTCATGCCGTCGGCAGGGATGACCTGGAGCGGGCAGAAGCCCATGCCGGGATCACGGTCGGGTCAGGGGACTTCGTCTTCGTCCGCACCGGCGCCATGGCCGCCGCCCGTGCCGCCGGGGCGTGGGGAGACTATGCAGGGGGTGAGGCCCCTGGTCTCGGCCTGGACAGCGTGGACTGGGTTGGGGAGCGTGACGTCGCCGCCATCGCCGCCGACACCTGGGGTCTCGAGGTCCGGCCCAACGAGACACCGGATGTCGCCCAGCCCCTCCACATCGTCTTCATCGTGCACATGGGCCTGTGGCTCGGCGAGATCTTCGACCTGGACCCGCTCGCCGAAGACTGCGCAGCGGACGGTGCCTACGAGTTCCTGTTCTGCGGCCCGCCTCTGCCGTTCACCAGGGCGGTGGGCTCGCCGTTGAACCCAATGGCGATCAAGTGAGGTACTGAGATGGACCCGGTTCGATCGATGCTGTTCACCCCCGGGAATCGGCTGGACATGCTGGCCAAGGCGGTCCATTCCGGAACCGACGCGGTCATCGTCGACCTCGAGGACTCGGTGTCCCTGGACAACAAGCCGGCTGCTCGGGACAACCTGTCCAAGCTCCCGGAGTCGCCGGTGCCCTATTACGTGCGGACCAATGCGGTCGAGACCGGGATGCTGTGGGACGACGTGGTCGCCGCCGGTCGGTCGCCCGCGGTGGGGGTGATAATCCCCAAGGCAGAAGACCCCCAGGTCATCAGCCAGGTGGACGGTGCCCTGACCGCCCTCGAGATCACCTCGGGGAGGCCTCTGGGATCTCTGACCATCATTCCTTTGATCGAATCGGCCCTCGGGGTGAGGCTCACCTACGAGATGGCCAGGGTCAGCGATCGGGTCGAGTGCGTGATGTTCGGCGGGGGAGAGCAGGGCGACCTTGTGGCCGATCTCGGCGTGGAGTGGACCGCGGAGGGGACCGGCCTGATGCAGGCCCGTTCCCAGGTGCTGCTAAGTGCCCGGGCAGCCGGGGTGCCGTACCCGATGGAGGCGGTGTTCATGGACTTCCGGAACCCGGAAGGGCTCCGGATCGAGAGCGAGCTCGCCCGAACACTGGGCTACATCGGGAAGGTGGCGATCCACCCGGCGCAGGTCCCGGTCATCAACGAGGTGTTCACCCCTTCGCCCGAGGTGGTGGAGTATCAGCGGAAGGTGCTGGCCGCGTTCGAGGAAGCCGAAGCCCAGGGGATGGCCT
The DNA here is from genome assembly GCA_041303885.1 of Acidimicrobiia bacterium. Classification (GTDB taxonomy): domain Bacteria; phylum Actinomycetota; class Acidimicrobiia; order Spongiisociales; family ZC4RG35; genus JARDZU01. The sequence goes on from JBFYOJ010000255.1 coordinate 5,570, forward strand.
CGATCGCGGTCGACGGGAAGATGGTGGACTATGCGGTGGCCCGCGTGGCGAGGGCGGTCATCGCCCGCGCCGAAGCGGCACGGCCCGGCAAGGAGGAGAGTTGACCAGGAGCAGATACATCGCGGACGGAGTCGGAGTGGCGGTGGTCGGGGCAGGTTCCATCGGGAGCCTGCGAGCCGAGATCGCACATCGGCACCCGTCGGTGGACTTCCTCGCCGTCTGTGACATCGTGGAGGACAAGGCCACCCGGCTCGCCGCGTCATGCGAGGCCGACGTCTGGGCCACCGACGCCGTCGACATCGTGACCAGGGATGACATAGACGCGGTGATCATCGCTTCCACCGAGGACGCTCACTTCGAACCGGCGATGGCCGCCGTGCAGGCGGGCAAGACGGTGCTGGTGGAGAAGCCCTTCACCATCCTCGCCGAGGAGGGCCACAAGCTCATGGCCGCAGCCGAGGAGTATGGCGTCTCGATCTACACCGGCTTCACCCAGCGGTTCCGGCGCCGCTATCTGGCGATAAAGGAGCATGTGCTCAAGGGCTATGTCGGCGAGGTGACCTCGGCGAAGGCCACGATCTACCTCACCCAGGCGGTGGCGCGATCGGTCATCTCCCGGGCGGGCACCACCACGCCGTCGGTCAACACCATGACCTATCTGTTCGACCTTCTCGCCTGGTACCTGGGGGGGACTCTGCCTGCCACTGCATACGCTGCCGGGTCGAGCAAGGGCCGCATTCACGACGAGTACGGGGCATTGGACTCGACCTGGTGTGTTCTCACCTACGACGACGGGATGGTGGCCAACCTCGGGGTCAGCTGGGAGCTGCCCGAGTTCTGGCCGGCGTATGTAGCCAGCATGGACTTCGAGCTGTTCGGGCGAGAGGGGGTGATCTCGGTCAAAGACGACCATCGTGATGTGCTGATGGCTTCCCGCAAGCCGGTGCCCTCCCCGTACACGCCGGATACCTCGATGAACGTCGCCATGCTCGGCTCGTACATGCCCGGTGACTGGGCCCTGGGAGAGCATTTCGGGGCCATGCAGGAGGAAACTCATGCCTTCATCAACAGCGTCGGGACCGGCCGCCCCGATCCGATCCTGGCCACGGGGAACGAGGGGATGGACGTCCTGCTCGTCTCGCGGGCGGTGGACGAGTCGGCCCGCACCGGGCAGGTGGTCCCGATGAGCTGGGGCAGGTGAGCCGCAGTTGACGACCGGGATGCTGTCCGGTGTGACCATCCTCGAGTTGGGACAGGTGATCGCCGGGAACTTCGGCGGGGTGATCCTCGCCGATTTGGGGGCGGAGGTGATCAAGATCGAGCCCCATTCGGGGGACACCGCCCGAAACCCCAACATCGCACCTCTCCATGACGAGAGCGCCATCCACCTGTTCATGAACCGGGGAAAGAAGAGCGTGGTCCTCGACCTGAAGGACCCGAAGGGCCTCGACCTCTTCTACCGGTTGGCGGAGCAGGCCGACGTGGTGATCGACAACTTCAGACCAGGAGTCATGGCTCGCCTCGGGATCGACCACGACACGCTGAAGAAGCGGAATCCGGACATCATCACCTCCTCGGTCACCGGCTTCGGTGAGTACGGCCCGGCCAAGGACAAAGCGGCCTTTGACCTCGTGGTCCAGGCCTACAGCGGACATGTCGACATCACCGGCCCGGCCGATGGCGACCCGGCCCGGGTCGGCATCCCGATCGCTGACATCGGCGGCGGCATCTACTCCTGCATCTCGGTGCTGGCCGCCCTGGTCGGCCGGGAGCTTCATGGCAACGGGCAACACGCCGACGTGGCCATGCTCGACACCCTGGTCTCGCTGCTGTCCTACGACGCCCTGGATCATCTCAATTCGGGCCGGAAGCTAACGAGGCTGGGCACCGCCCACGCCCACATGGTTCCGTGGCAGGCCTTTCGCACCAGTGACGGTTATGTCGTGGTGGCGGCGCGTGACGAGAAGTTCTGGCAGAACCTGTGCGACGCCATCGATCGTCCCGACCTCAAGGAGGACCCCCGATCGGCGAACAATTCATTGCGGGTGGCCAACCGAGAGTACGTGGTCGGGATCCTCTCCGAGGTGTTCCGAACCAAGAGCAACACCGAGTGGCTGGCGGTCCTCGACGAATACGACATTCCCAATGCACCGGTCAACGACATGGAGCAGGTGTTCACCGATCCCCAGGTGATCGCCCGGGGAATGATCGGGACCTACCAGCACCCGACCCTGGGGAACATCCGATACCCACCGAGCCCGATCAAGTGGAGCGACTGGGAGCTCCCCAACCACCCCGCCCCGATGCTGGGCCAGCACACCGTCGAGGTGCTGACAGGGCGACTCGGTCTCGACGAGACTGCGGTCCGGGACCTGGCGGCTGACGGGGTCGTCAAGATCTGGCCGGAGAGCTGACAGGAGACACATGCGTTTCGGGACATTCGTGCCACAGGGGTGGAAAGGCGACCAGGACGGGGTGCCGGTCGAGGATCAGTGGAAACGGATCCTGGGTACCGCCGGGCAGATCGAAGACGCCGGTTACGACTCGATCTGGGTCTACGACCACTTCCACACGCATCCGGTGGTGACGCAGGAGAGCACCTTCGAGGCGTGGACCCTGATGGCCGCTCTGGCCGCGGTCACCCGTCGGGCCCGTCTCGGTCAGATGTGCACCTGTGCCCTCTACCGGCCCCCGGCGATGCTGGCCAAGATGACGGCCAACGTCGACGTGATCTCCGGGGGGAGGCTCGATGTCGGAATCGGAGCGGGTTGGTCGAAGGGCGAGTTCGAGGCCTACGGATACGACTTCCCCCCTGACAAGGAGCGTCTGGACATCCTCGAGGAGACGGTTCAGATACTGCTGGCGATGTGGACCCAGGACGAAGCCGGGTTCCGCGGTGAGCATCACACCGTCGACGGCGCCATCAACCGGCCCAGGCCGATTCAGCAGCCCCATCCCCCGCTGTGGATCGCGGGCGGTGGGGAGAAGCGGACTCTGCGGATCGTCGCCAAGTACGGCGACTTCTCCAATTTCGGCGACAACATCGAGGAATTCCGACACAAGTCGCAAGTCCTGGCCGGTCACTGCGATGCAGTGGGCAGGCGCTACGGGGAGATCGGGCGCACCTGTCATCGGATGTCGGTCATCGGTCGCGATGACGCCGATCTCCGTCGCAAGCTGGACATTGCCGCTGGCCGCCGGCATTGCACGCCAGAGGAGTTCGCCGAGGAGCACTTCGCCGTAACCGTGCCTCAGGCCGTGGATGAGCTGGGCAGCTTCATCGACGAGGGCTGCGTCGAGATGATCCTCTACTTCTACGACATGGGGGAGGGCGACAGTCTCGAGCTGTTCGCCTCGGAGGTGATCCCCCAGCTGCGATGAGCGGTCTGGATCGTCTCCTCGATCCTTCCTCGATCGCCATTGCCGGTCTCTCCTCCGATCAGTCCAAACACGGCGGCAGGGTTCTCGGCCATCTGAGACGGCTCGGGTACCCGGGTGAGGTCTTCGGGGTCAACCCAGGCAAGCCGAATCTGGACAGCATGGAGATGTACGAGCGAATATCGGACCTGCCCCAACCTCCCGACCTGGTGGTCTGCGCCATCCCGGCCCGGGCAGTCGGTGACATCGCCATGGACTCGACGGGGGTCGGCGGTCTGGTGGTGTTCGCCGGCGGCTTCGGGGAGTCGGGGCGGGATGGACGTGCCTTGGAATCCGACCTGATCGAGAAGATCCGATCGGCCGGTACCCGAATGCTCGGTCCCAACAGTGGTGGTCTCATCCGCCCGTCGCGAGGTCTCGCCGCGAGCTTCCTCACCTGCCTGGAACGGCCGGCCGATCAGGTCCGATCAGGCCCGGTGGGCCTGGTCACCCAGAGTGGCGGCACCGGGAGCTATCTGCACAATCTTGCCGCGGCCCGTGGTAGCGGCCTCGGAGTCTCGGTGTCGACCGGGAACGAGATCGACATCAAGCTCGGCGAGGCCATCGACGCCGTATCCAGCCTCGATGAGGTGAAAGTGGTGCTGGCGATGATCGAGACCGTGCGCGATGGGGGGGTGTTCATCGATGCGGTTCGCGCCTCCCTCGACAGAGGCAAGCCAGTCGTCGCCTGCCGGATCGGGACCGGGAGGCGGGGCCAGGCGTTGATGACCACCCACACCGGCGCCATGGCCGTGCCCGAAGCCGTGCTCGAAGGGATCTTCGAATCGTTGGACGTGGTCATGGCCGAGACACCTGGTGAGGCCTACGAGGTGGCGGAGATGATGGCCAGGGTCGCGCGACCTGCAGGTGATCGCGCCGCCCTCGTGACCCACTCGGGTGGGATCGCCATACATCTCGCCGATCTCGCGGAGCGTCGAGGTATGAGCCTCCAACAACCCGGGCCCGACTTGAGTGCACTTCTCGACCCTCTCCTCGATCTGGGTGCCGTCAACAACCCCCTGGACATGGGGGGGATCATCGGCGGGCCGGGCCGATTCGCCGAGGTGATCGAGACCTTCGCCGGGTCCGGGGAGTACGACATGGTGCTGGCGGTGTCCACCGCCCATCCCCCTTCGCATAGCTGGGAACGGGTCCAGGCTCTGATAGACATGGATCCGCCTGTGCCGATCCTGCATCTGTGGATGGCCGGGGACCAGGCGAGCGAGAGTCTGCGAGTTCTGCGGGAAGCGGGTGCTCCCGTGACCGAAGAGCCGCGAGCGGCGATCCGTGCCCTGGCCGGTCTCGGTCGGTTGGCAACAAGGCGGCCGGCGCTTCCAACCGGGCTCTTCGAGGTTTTCGAGCTCTCGACTCTGCCGGCGGTCGAAGGCGGGTTGGCCTCCGACGTTGCGGGGGCCGTTGAGCTGGCCGAGCTCGTCGGCTACCCGGTGGTGGTCAAGGTGAGGTCACCAGGTCTCGCCCACAAGACCGAGATCGGTGGTGTGGTCCTCGACCTTCGCAGCCCCGATGAGGTTGTGGCCGCTTGCGAGCAGGTGCTGGAGTCGGCGAAGTCGAAGGGTCTGACAGTCGAGGGCGTTCGTGTCGAGCGATACCGGCCCGGCTTGGAGATGATCGTCGGAGTCGTGACCGATCCGGTCTTCGGGCCGGTGGTCTCGATCGGGATGGGAGGGGTCCTCACCGAGCTGCTCGCCGATATCACCTTCGCTCCCGCGCCGGTGGATGAGGTGGGCGCAAGGAGGATGGCCGATCGTCTGCAGGCCCGTCCCTTGCTCGACGGCTATCGGGGTGGCCCTCCCGCGGACGTCGACCGGCTGGCTCGCATCGTCAGCCAGGTCAGCCGGGCGCTGATCGGGGCTGAACAGAGAGAAATCGAGATCAACCCGTTGGTCTGGGACGGCTCCGAGTGGCTGGTGGTCGACCTCCTCGCCACGTAGCCGGGCTCGCTCGAAGAAAGCCGGGGCGATTGTGCCGGCTACACGTCGGCTTGCTGTCCGGCGAAGAACCGGAGGATCTGCTGGTTCACCAGATCGGGCTGGGCCAATGCCGCGATGTGATGGGCATTGGGGACCAGTGCGATCTCCGCGCCTGGGATCAGATCTCGCCCGGCATCGATCGCCGATTGCAGGCTGTTGTAGACCACTTCCCGCTCACCCAGGACAAGAAGAACAGGAGCTCTGATCTCCGAAAGCTCCTCCTTCGAGTAGACGCGTGGGAACACCCTGTTGATCAACTTGCCGTGGACCATCGTCTGATAGAACAACGGCTCCCAGAGCGCATCGCGGGGGAGGCCGGCATGCATCCAGTCGACGGAACGACGCATGACTCGTTCCAGCCCGGGCAGTCGAGGGAAAACCGAGTACAGGCCCTTTGGGATGAACATGTGGAGCATGAACGGTCTCATCGGGTAGATTGTGGAGGCCGGGCCGATTAGGACGAGTCTCAGAACTCTTTCCGGGAGCTTCATGGCGTAATAGGCACCGGTGAAGCCTCCATACGAGTTCCCCACCAGGTGAAGGGTGTCGATTCCCAACCCATCGAGGAGCTCTGTGAACCATTGAAGGAAGTCGTCCATCGAGGTGATTGGCCTGGTGGGCCGGCTCTTGTTCGCCTCTCCGATGACATCGACGGCGTAGGTCCGATAGGTCTCGCTCAGCGGCCCGACGTTGTAATGCCAGGAGGTAGCCGTGGCGAACAGGGCGTGGAGCAGCACCACCGGAGGGGCATCCGCGGGCCCGCTGGCGATGACGTGGGTCTGACCGAAAGTCGTGGAGACGGTCAGCTCCTCGTGCTCGGGCTTCCATTCATCCATGAGTTTCTGATAGGCACGCATGACTTCGTCCTCGCCTCGAGGTGAGGTGAAGAGCGGAATGGCGTGGGGTGACAGGACATCAGGCGACGCGCTCATTTGGCAA
>JBFYOJ010000256.1:0-4193 GCA_041303885.1 Acidimicrobiia bacterium
TACCCCGCTCGAGGCGGAGATCACCGAAGTGCGTCTCATTCATGCCCACCGTCCCCGCCACAACCGACGCTCGCGACCACCGAAGAGCTCACATTGGGTCAAGCTGACCGACGAGGCGTTCCCCCGGCTTTCCGTGGTCCGCACATTGAGAACCGATGGCCTCGCCTATCTCGGCCCATTCCGCTCGAAGCGATCCGCAGATGTCGTCGTCGCTGCACTCTGGGACGCCACCCTGATTCGGAGGTGCACCGGCCGTCCCGGGACCCGTTCGGCTCGATGCGCGCCGGCACAGATGGGTGCGGCGCTATGCCCCTGCGACGGTGCCCTTGCCTCCGGCGAATACCGCCGCGTGGTCGACCGGCTCGTCGAAGGTATGACCCGAAGCCCTGAGCTCCTGCTCGACCCGCTCGTCGACAGGATGGGACAGCTGTCCACGGAGCAGCGGTACGAGGAAGCGAGGTGGGCCCGCGATCGCCATGAGGCACTGGCCCGGGCCCTGGATCAGAGGCGGTCGTGGATCGCGCTCGACCAACTCGGGCTCTGCGAGCTGGAAAGCGAGGACGGCCAGCATGTCTTGCTCGATCATGGGCGTCTGGTGTGCACCTGGACCGCGGGATCTACTCCCCCGTTACGCCCGGCGCCCGAGATCAGCGATGGCACGAGTTTTGACGTCCCGGAAAGTGTCGAGGCCTCCGAAGAGGCGAACCTCATATGGCGATGGATCGACCACACCAGGATCCGGCTCGTGGAGGCGACCGGGTCGTTCTCGCTGCCCAGCAGGCCAGTGGCGAGGCTGGTTCGGTCTTGATGATCAACGGTGGGAGAATCAGACGGTGCGTCGCACGGTCTCGATTCTCTTCGTTGTGGTGCTGGCGGCCGCCTGCAGCCGCAGCTCGATCGACGTCTCGGCCGAGCCTGACCTCCCCGAACTGACTGCCGACGCCTTCCAGGGCCGGCTCGAAGCGCTCGACCGCCCGGCGGTGGTCAACGTCTGGGCATCCTGGTGCATCCCGTGCCGCTCCGAGGCGCCACTGCTCAAGGCGGCACACGATTCGTACGGCGATGAGATCGAGTTCATCGGGGTGGCCGTGCAGGACAGTCAGCCTGGAGCAAAAGCCTTTCTGGCCGAGTTCGGTCTCGAGTTCGACCAGGTGTTCGATCGCTCCCGTTCCATACCCAATTCGCACGCCGGGATCGGAACACCGATCACGTTCTTTTTCGCACCCGGCGGTGAGCTGGTGAGAACGCACAACGGCATCATCGATGAGCGCGGCCTCGCGCTTGGCATCGACGAGCTACTCCAGTCCGGCCGCTGAGATGGAGCTCACCCTGCTCTGGGCGGCCCTCACCGCTGTCGTTCTGGCCTGGTTGGGCACCAGGATCTGGCCCGAAGGCCTTCCCGATCACCCGGTCGACCGTCTGGTCGGCGCCGGCGCCGTCGGTCTGCTCATTGGCCGGATCGCGGCGATGGCTGTGCAGGGAACCAACCCGTGGACCAACCCCGGGGACGTTCTCGTCGTCCGTGGCGGGGTGCACACCGGCGCGGCCACCATCGGGGCGATCGCCACCTTCCTCTGGTCGGTTCGGGGCAGGACCGACTACCTCGACGCGATCGCGCCTGCGGCCTTGCTCGGCCTGGCCGGATGGCACGGTGGATGTCTATGGCGCGGAGCCTGCCTGGGAAGTGCCGCCGACGTTTCCTGGGCATGGAGCGAGCCCGGCAGCCTCATAGCCAGACATCCGGTCGAGATCTACGCCGCCCTGGCGTTGGCGGCGGCCGCCTGGGCCGTGTCCGCGCTCGGGAAACGGCCACTGCTCCGATCCGGAGCAGCCCTCGCCCTTGCCGGCGCGATCAGGCTGGCCACCGAGCCAATCCGTCTCTCGATAACCGGCGGCGCATGGGGGTGGTATCTCGGAGCGATCACGATCGGGGTGCTATCGGCGTTGCTGGGCCCGAAAGTGACGGCGAGCCTTCACCGAACGCAACTTGAGTCTGATCTGACGGCGAATGAGACTTCACCCGGTGGGCGAAGCGATACTCCTCGATGACACCGGTGTTTCGCTGGGGGGTCAAGCCATCCTCCGCGGCATGGGTCTCGAGGTCTCGGCCGGCGAAGTGGTGGGGATCGCCGGGCCAAACGGCTCGGGCAAGACCACCTTGCTCCGGCTGCTGGCAACCCTGGTCTCACCGGATGAGGGCACCGGGCATGTCCTCGGCGCCGCGTTGGGCTCTCCCGAGGTGTTTCGAGTCCGCCCCAGGATCGGGCTGATCAGCCACACCCCCGCCGTAATCGGAGAGTTGACCCTGCGCGAGAACGTGCTGCATGCCACACGACTCGCCGGTCACGACCCGAACCGGGTGGACAAGGCGATGCGGGTGGTGGGACTCGATGAAGCCGCGGCGAGGAGGGCCGACGCCGGCTCGTTCGGGATGCTGCGTCGCACCGAGATCGCACGCCTCCTGATCACCGAGCCGTCTCTCCTGCTCCTCGACGAGGCGTTCTCCGGTCTCGATGGCGACGCGCAGGAGTTGATCGACGCCCTCATTGCCCGGACTCTGCAGCGAGAAGGCGCAGCCGTGTTGGTCTCCCACGACACAGAGCATCTGGGCTTGCGCGCCGGCCGTGTCCTGGCCCTTCGATCGGGCAGTCTGGTGACACTGACATGAGCTTCTGGGCACAGGCCATGGAGATCGCCCGCATCGACCTGCGGGTGGAGCGGAGGCTGGGCGATGTGATGAGGATCGTCCTCCCCTTCGCCGTGGTCGCCCTTCTCGTCTTCCCCCTCTCGCTCAGTGCCGAGCTGGCCACCATCTCACGTATAGGCCCAGCGGTGTTCTGGGCGCTGGGCATCCTCTTCGGCATGCAGGTGGCGCTGCGCCAGGCCGCCAACGACAGACCGGAACGAAGGGATTTGTACGCGCTGCTCGGGGTCGACCCGTCGGCCAGGTTCGTCGGGAGGTCTATATCGGGATCGGTGCTCATGCTCGGGTTCTTCCTGGCCCTGCTCCTCGCGATGATCGTGCTCTACACGCCGAACCTGCCCGAGGGATGGCCCGCACCCGTGTCGGCCGCCCTGCTCCTAACTGGCGTGGGGCTGACCGAGCTCGGCACCCTCGCAGGCGAGATCACGGCCGGTCTGCGCAACCGGACGTCGCTCGCTTCCCTGATCGTTGCTCCTCTCGCTCTCCCCCTGGTGATCGGAGGCTCCCAGACTCTGGAATCACTAGCTCGGGGCGCCGGTATCCTGCCCTGGTTGCTGTTGCTGGTCGCGACCGATCTGGGCCTCGCCGTCGCCGGCGTGGCCCTGGCCCGACCGCTCGAGGAGGCGTCGAGATGATGCGAGTCCGGATGTTGCTCGGAACGGCCGCCGTTGCGGTGGCCTTCGGGATGTGGCTTGCTTTCACCTCCCCCACAGATGACTTGCAAGGAGAGTTCAGCCGGATCCTCCACATCCACGCGCCGGTGATGTGGGTCGCCTTTCTCGCATTCGGCGTGACCGCGCTCGCCTCGATCATGTGGCTGGTTCGGAAGACAGCCAGATGGGACCGACTCGGAGAGGCCTCGGCCGAGAGCGGCGTCCTCTTCACCGCGATCGGCCTCTTCACCGGCATGGTATGGGGGCAGGCGGTCTGGGGCCGGGCGTGGGACTGGGGTGATGCGCGTTTGGCGTCGACCGCCGTGATGTTCTTCGTGTATGTCGGCTATCTCGCTCTCCGGCGTGCAACACCGGACCCCGAGATGAAGGCACGTCGTTCTGCCATCCTCGGAGTTGTCGCCGTCGTCCAGGTGCCCCTCGTCTACTTTTCTGTGTATCTCTTCCGGACCCTGCACCAGACACCCTCGATCCGGCCGGATGGGGCGGCAATGCCACAGGAAATGCTGGTTGCGCTGCTGGTGAACTTCGCCGCGATCACATATCTGTTCGTCGCCCTGCTTGTGACGAGGCTACAGGTGGCCAAAGCCGAAGCAGACGCGACGACCGACTCGCGTCTTGCCGGTGATGCGGTCAAGCCACCGAGGCTGTCGGAGGTGAAGGATGTCTGACCTGGTGCTGGTGATCGGCACATTCGCCATTTGTTACGCGGTCATCTTCGGCTACACCGCATATCTCCATATGCGCTACCGCCGGGTCAAGGGCTGAAGTGGCTCACCGCCGATTCGTGTTCCTCGGCATCGGGGGCGTGATCGCCC
>JBFYOJ010000257.1:0-4140 GCA_041303885.1 Acidimicrobiia bacterium
AGATGATTCCCTGGATCAACCTCCAACCTAGATAGACGACGGTGAGGGCGATCATCAACTTGAAGCTGAACGGAGCCTTGACATCTTCGATCTCATCCCCGTCTTCCTGGGTCCCGTCCGAGCCCGGAAGGTACTCATCTGTCATCGCCGTTCCCCTGCCCGGAACACGATGTGCACCGGGCTGCCGGTGAAGTCCGCCTCGTCACGCAATCGATTCTCCAGGAATCGGAGATAGTCGTCCCCCAATTCGCCACCGGAGAGGAACACGACGAACGTCGGAGGGGCCGTGCCCGCCTGGACCACATAATGGATCTTGGGCCGGCGGCCCTTCCTCACCGGTGGCGGGTGGGCCGCGGTCCACTGACGCACCACCCGGTTGAGCTGCCCGGTGGGGACCCGTGTCGACCGGGCCTCGAGCACCGCCTCGATGGCGCCCGGGAGCCTCTGCATCCGGGCACCGGTCTTCGCCACCATGCGGAGGACGGGGGCCCAGGACACGAACCCGAACCGATCGGGTAGCGACCTCTCGGTCACCTCACGCTGCTCCTCGTCCAGGGCATCCCATTTGTTGAGCACGATGACCAACCCGACCCCCGCGTCGACCACCTCGCGGGCGATCCTCTGATCCTGGCTGGTGACACCCTCGGTGGAATCCACGAGGAGCAGGGCCACGTCGGCCGTCTTCAGGGCCTCCCTCGCCCTGATCACCGCATAGAAGTCGGCGTCCTCGCTGATCTGCGGTTTGCGACGGATCCCGGCCGTGTCGATCAACCGATACTGGTTGCCCTCCAGCTCCACCACCACATCGATCGGGTCCCTTGTCGTCCCGGGGACCTCGGAGACGATGACCCGCTGCTCGCCGAGCAACTTGTTGAGCAGTGTGGACTTCCCCACATTGGGCCGGCCGACGATCGCAACCCTGGGGAACTCGTCCTCCACTTCCCGTTCCACCGCAGCCGGGAGCTTGGACACGACCTCGTCGAGCAGCTCACCAACTCCCCTACCGTGATATGCGCTGATCGGATATGGCTCGCCAAGACCGAGGCCCCAGAACCGATCGATGTTGCCCTCCAGCTCGGCGTTGTCGATCTTGTTGGCGGCAACGATGACAGGCACGTCGGCGGCCCGGAGGACCGAGATCACACCGGTGTCGTCGTCGGTGAGCTCGGTGGTCCCGTCTACCACGAAGACCACGGCATCGGCCCCGGAGACGGCAGCCTCCGCCTGTTCCTTGATCGAGACTCCAATGTCGCCACTGGGCTTGATCTCCCATCCGCCTGTGTCGACAAGGACGAAATCCCGTCCCGCCCAGTCGGCTTCGAACTCCCGCCGATCACGGGTGACGCCGGAGAGCTCCTCGACCACAGCCGATCGTGAGCCGATGACGCGGTTGACCAGGGTGGACTTGCCCACATTGGGCCGACCCACAACGGCGACGACGGGAACAGTGCTCACCTCGGGAGGCTCCTGAAGGTCATTCTGGCCGGGCTGACGGACTCAGGCGCTGACGACGTCGAGAGCTTCGGTCGCGGTCCACTCCCGGTCCCGCTGCAGCCAGCCATCCTGCCCGGGCCGCCGCGCGGTCAAGCCTGCCTCGACCAAGGTCTGCAATGTGGTCACGAAGGCGCGCAGTTGAGGTGGGAGCGGGAAATACTCCTGCTCCTCGATGGTGGACCAGAGCTCGAAGCCATCAGTCGGGGAAAGACGGTCGATCACCTCCTGGACGAGGTGATCCGGGGCCGACGCCCCTGCGGTGAGCCCAACCGTCGTCACTCCAACCAGCCATTCAGCCTGGATGTCGGCGGCGGAGTCGATTCGATGCGCCCGGGCTCCTCCCTCCCTCGCCACCCTCACCAGGGCCTGCGTGTTCGAGGAGTTGTGCGATCCGACCACCAGGATCAACTCGCACTCCTTGGTCAGTTGGTTGACAGCCTCCTGCCGATTCGTGGTGGCGTAACAGAGGTCCGACTTTCGTGACATCTGCAGTGCAGGGAACCGCTCCCGGGCATCGTCCATGACCGCCATCCACTCGTGGACACCGAGCGTCGTCTGGGCAAGGAGCGCCACCTTGCTCGGGTCCGCCGGGCGGAACTCGTCGAGCCCGGTCTCCGGCTCGACCAACCGGATGCTGGAGGGTGCCTCGGCGACGGTGCCGACCGCCTCGTCGTGCCCCTCGTGGCCGACGTAGATGATGTCGTAGCCGTCACGGGCCATGCGTTTGACCTCGTGATGAACCTTGGTGACAAGGGGGCAGACCGCGTCGACTACCACTGCCGCCCGCTCAGCGGCCGCGGCGACCACCTCGGGGGCGGAGCCATGCGCCGACAGCATCACCGGGGCGCCTTCCGGCACCTCCGAGATGTCGTCGACGAACACGACACCGACACCCTCGAAGGCCTTGACCACCCACTCGTTGTGAACGATCTCGTGGTAGCAGTACACCGGCCCGTCGAAGATGCGCGTCATCCAGGTGAGGGCCTTGATCGCCATCTCCACACCGGCGCAGAAGCCACGCGGCTCGGCAACGAGCACCCTTTCCACAGTCATCGGCAGCCATGGTAGGGCCGGATGGGGGCTCAGCCAGAGACCCGGTCGGCCAGTTCGACGACCCGATCCACCACCGCTTCGAAGGTCATATCGGATGTATCCACCACGATCGCGTCTTCCGGCACGGAAAGCGGTGAGGCCTCACGAGTCGAGTCGCGATGATCCCTGGCCTCGATCTCGGCGAGGACCACCCCGTAGCGCTCGCCCGTCTGGTTGGCTCTGCGACGGGCCCGGACCTCCCGTCGGGCGTCGAGGTAGATCTTGAGGGTGGCATCGGGGAAGACAACGGAGCCGATGTCCCGGCCCTCGACCACGGCCCGGTTGGAATGCCGCTCTACCCATGAACGTTGGTGGCCGACCAGGATCGCCCTCACCTCGGGATATGCCGAAACCCGGGATGAGGCGGTCGTTGCCTCCGCCGTCCTGATCTCGTCGGAGACGTCTTCACCGTCGAGGAACATCCGCCCGTCGGTCTGATCGAGGGTGATCGTCGTCACGGCTCCCGCCACTCCGGGCACATCGGCGAGATCGACCCCAGCGCGCAGTACAGCCACCCCGGCGGCCCGGTAGAAGGCCCCGGTGTCGAGATGGGGAAGCCCCAGCCGGACGGCCACGGCTCTGCTCACGGTGCTCTTGCCGGTGCCGGCCGGCCCGTCCATGGTCACGATGAGGTCGGTCACGAGGCGGCAGCCTATCGGCGCGGAGGGGACCCCGATCCCTGAGGGTGTCCAATGGGGGTATTCGGACAATGGGGGCTAGGGACCGGGACCCTCCGCTGAAGACGACAAGTTAGCCGATGTTTTGCCACTCTCGAAGTCAAACTCAGCTTTCCTTCGAGGCCAGGTCTTCCAGCATGTCCCAGTATTCGGGCCAGGTCTTGTCCACCACCGACGGGTTGGAGACCTCGAGGCCCGCCTGGACCAGGCCGACCAGCCCAAAGGCCATCGCGATTCGATGGTCGCCATATGTCTCGATTCGGACGGGCCTGGTCGTGCCCGGAGTGATGATCAGGTCGTCGCCCTCGACGACGGCCTCGGCCCCGAGACGGCGGATCTCGGCGGCCAGGGCCGCCACCCGATCGGATTCCTTGAACCGGAGCGAGCCAAGCCCTCTCAATCGGCTCGTTCCGTTGCCGTACAGACAGGCGGCAGCAACGGCCAGAGCGCCGTCCGGGCAACCAGACAGGTCGGCATCGACGGCCTCGAGCGGACGGCCGGAGGACCCGACCGTCGTGGTGTCTGCGGTCTGGGACAGCTCGCAACCCATCGACTCCAATACACGGGCAATCTCCATGTCGGGTTGCAGCGAGTCGGTTCCGAGACCCTCGATGGTCACCCGGGAACCGGTGATGGCGGCAGCCACCATCGGGTAGACCGCCGCCGATGCATCCGGCTCGACCTCGATCTCGGCCGCCGCATATCCGGTCGGGTCGACCTGATAGCCGCTTCCGCGGGGGGTGACTTTCGCACCGAAGGCCCTCATCACCTGCAGCGTCACGGCGACATAGCCCCGAGAGCCTTCGAGACTGGTGGGTGTGATTTGCATCGGCCCTGATGCCAGCGGTGCGGTGAGGAGGAGAGCGGTGAGGAACTG
>JBFYOJ010000258.1:0-5815 GCA_041303885.1 Acidimicrobiia bacterium
CAACCCCGGTCGACGAAGAGGGCAACTCGGTCGATTTGAAATTGGAAGTCACAGAGGTCGAGGCCGAGATCGTCGAGGCCGAGCCGGTGGATGAGATCCCGTCCGGCGAAATCGTCTTCGCAGAGGTCTCGGAGGAAGAAGAATGAACAACGAAAGCCAGTTCCAGAACTATGTGATCCCCACCGTCTTCGAGCAGACCAGCCGTGGCGAGCGCTACTTCGACATCTACAGCCGTCTGCTCAAGGACCGAATCATCTTCCTGGGCACCCCCATTGACGACACGATCGCCAATCTGATCATGGCCCAGCTCCTCCACCTCGAGTCGGAGGACCCGGACAAGGACATATTCCTCTACATCAATTCCCCCGGCGGGTCGATCACCTCACTGTTCGCGATCTACGACACGATGCAGTACATCAAGCCTGATGTGAACACGGTGTGCATGGGCATGGCCGCCTCCGCCGCGGCTGTGATCCTCGCCGGTGGGGCCCACGGCAAACGCTTCGCGCTGCCTCACGCCCGGGTCATGCTCCACCAGCCTCACGGTGGCGCCCAGGGTCAGGCTTCGGACATCGAGATCCAGGCCAAGCTGATAGTGCAGATGCGCGAGCAGCTCAATCAGATACTCGCCGACCACACGGGTCAGGACTACGAGAAGATCGCCCTTGACACCGAGCGCGACTACTGGATGCTCGCTGATGCGGCCAAGGAGTACGGGGTGATCGACGGAATTCTCACCCGTCGGGAGCTCGCCGCAGTAGCCTCCACGTAAGGAGGAGGTCCAACACAGACATGGCACGACTCGGTGAGGGCGGCGAACTGCTCAAATGCAGCTTCTGCGGCAAGTCTCAGAAGCAGGTCAAGAAGCTCATCGCCGGTCCCGGTGTCTACATCTGTGACGAGTGCATCGACCTCTGCAACGAGATCATCGAGGAAGAGTTCTCCGCAACCGAGGAGATCACCTTCACCGAGTTGCCCAAGCCGGTCGAGATCAACTCCTACCTCGACGATTACGTGGTCGGCCAGGAGGACGCGAAGAAGAAGCTCTCTGTAGCGGTCTACAACCACTACAAGCGGATCCGGGGTGGCGAGGTCCAGCGCGACGTCGAGCTCCAGAAGTCGAACATCCTCCTCATCGGACCCACCGGCTCGGGAAAGACCCTTCTCGCCCAGACACTGGCTCGGCAATTGAACGTCCCGTTCGCCATCGCCGATGCCACCAGCCTCACCGAGGCGGGTTATGTCGGCGAGGACGTGGAGAACATCCTGCTCAAGCTGCTCCAGGCGGCCGACTACGACGTCAACAAGGCCCAGCAGGGGATCATCTACATCGACGAGATCGACAAGGTCTCGCGCAAAGCGGAGAACCCGTCGATCACCCGAGATGTCTCCGGGGAGGGCGTGCAACAGGCTCTGCTCAAGATCCTGGAAGGTACGGTGGCATCGGTGCCGCCACAGGGTGGGCGCAAGCACCCCCATCAGGAGTTCATCCAGCTCGACACCACCAACATCCTCTTCATCTGTGCCGGAGCCTTCGGTGGCCTCGAGGACATCATCGCCAGCCGAGTCGGGCGGCGAGGCGTGGGGTTCGGGGCCGAGGTGAGAGGCAAGGCTGAAGGGCGCGCCTCCGATTTGCTCAATCAGGTCATGCCCGAGGACCTGATGAAGTACGGCCTGATCCCCGAGTTCATCGGCCGGCTTCCGGTCATGGCGACGGTGGAGGATCTCGACATGGATGCGCTGGTCAAGATCCTGACCGAGCCGAAGAACGCGCTCACCAAGCAGTATGCGCGAATGTTCGAGATGGACGATGTCGAGTTGGTGTTCACGCCCGACTCGCTGGATGCAATCGCGGCCCAGGCGATCAAGCGGGGGACGGGAGCGCGCGGTCTGCGGGCGATCCTCGAAGAGGTGCTGCTCAACACGATGTACGACCTGCCCTCGCGAACGGACATCGAGCGGGTCCTGATCGACCGTGACGTCGTCGCGGAGAAGGTCAACCCCACGCTCGTCCCGGTCCGCGACCAGGACGGGCCTGCCGAGAAGTCCGCCTAGCCGGTTCGCCTCTCTCCGACGGCCACGGCCCTTCAAAATCACGCATTTGTGGTTTTTTGCCGCGAATGTCGCGTCGCGACGCGGTACTGTCACGTTTGATCCACTTCGGTGGTCCAAACAACACGGAGAACTGGGAGGCGACGATCCCCCGACCTTTATTCGGTCACCTGGGACGGGGAGTAGCCAGTGGTGAGACCGGCCTGTCCTAATCAAGACGAAGGGATAGGAGACATGGGGATCAGCATGCGGCGATTGCGCATGATGGTCGCAACGACGACGGTCCTGCTTCTGGCATTGTCAATGCTGCTTGTCCTACCCGGATCCGCGGATGCCACGACATCCTCCGGGCACGACAAGACGACGACCACCACCACAGACGGCGGTGACAAAGACCACAAGTACGACAAGGACGGAAAGTGCGACAAGGACCACGGGACGACGACCACGACCATCGTGGACGAAAGCACCACCACGAAGCCGGATAAGCACACCACCACAACGGCCGAGGCGACCAGCACGAGCGAGGAGTCGACCACGACATCCACGTCGACGACGATCGTCAACAACGAGGTCAATCCGACCAGTGCTACGACGTCTACGACGCCGGTCGGCTCGACTGCGGTTGGGGAGTCGAGCACTACGGTGGACGATTCCGTTCGCGGTACCGAGATCACCACCACCACTGCCCTCGCGTCGCTTCCCTTCACCGGCGCCGACGACGCCGGGCTTGCTCTGCTGGCTGCAGGCGCCCTCGCACTGGGCGGGCTCCTGGTGCTCAGCTCGCGGCGTGAGGACAACGGATAACCGCAGCTGATCGAGCGATCGTGGAAGGACTCCGGAGCGAATCTCCGGGGTCCTTCACATTCTCGTTCGGAGTTTGAGCGAATCTCGGGACCTATGTCGCGGGATTTCGGGTACCTGGACCCTATGTCTCGCCGCGCGCTCGCCTGATCATGTAGTTGATGGCCACTCCTAGTGGTTTCGGGCCCGGGACAGCCATCGCGTGGGAAAGGAGGCTGTGAAACCCGGTCTATCGCAGCGGTCACTCGGACCGGGTGGAGCCAATAGTGAGACCGGCCTCTTCCGGAAAGGTTGGAGGCCCATCATGGTGAAGCTTAGACAGAGAGCGGCGAGGAGCGGCGGGGCGATGCTGATCCTTGTCGGTCTGGTCGTCGGGCTGTTTCCGTTGCTGGCGGCGGCGACGGCTGTGGATGATGGGGGAGAGGACATTGCATGGTCCGAGCCCATGAACCACGAGTCCTACTGGGAGGATTACTTCGCAGTCGAAGGACGCATCGTCGAGTGCACCAAGTTCGAGAACCACAGCGGTTTCATCCCGGCGCAGTATGAAGCGGCGGTAGTCAAGGACGGGAACTTCGTCCGCATCTACGTGCAACAGGGCCCGTTCCAGGCTCTGGGGCCGTGGAACCCGAGCAGCGGCAAGCACTTCGAGGCCCCGCACTCATGGGTGATGAAGTGCAACTTCGAGGAGGCGTCGACGTTCACGGTCGACGTGGAGAAGAAGTGGCTGGGTGACGATCACGAAAGCGCGGTGGCGACGATCCTGCTCAACGGTGTGGCGGGCCCGCTCATGGGGTTGCTCGCCGGTGACGAGATTTTGATCAGCGAGTCCATCTCCGATCTGCCTGAGGGTTGCACCTCGACTCCCGATCCTGCATTGCCTTGGACATACATCGTCGATCCGGATGATGCGAAAGACGGTGTGATCCAGCTCAAACTGAGAAACACCATCGAGTGTGAGAAGACACCTCCGAAGGTGACCCTCGAGTTTCAGAAGGAGTGGAACCCCAAGGAGATGGCAAACGAGGTCACGGTCGACTTCTATGTCAACGACGAAGGCCCGTACTCCGAAGGGGAAGTGATCGATGTCACAGAACTTCAGGGTGAGGACCTTCCGCTGCGGGAGGAGGTGACCGGCTTGCCGGACAACTGCACCTTCGAGTCCGATCTCCCGACCACGTATCGAGTTCCTGTCATCGGTGACTACGACCTGGAGCTCGCATGGCACGGCCATGAGAAGCCCAAGTCGATCCACGAGGTGATCGAGGTCACCAACGTGGTCACCTGTGTCGAGGATGTGGACCGTTCGACCACGACGACCACTACCACCGAGGGCAAGGTTGCCCCGACGGTTGTGACCACCAGCACCACGGAGGCGACCACCACCACCCTGAAGCCGACCACAGTGGTGAGCGCGGTGGAGGCGGAGGGTGAGACCCTTCCGTTCACCGGGTCCAACGATCTCGGGTGGCTGGTGTTGGCCGGAGGCGCACTCGCCATCGGCTCGATCCTGGTTGTGACCGGTAGGAGGGAAGAGAACTAGACAGAATATAAGTCGACCTGGGCGAGAAGGAACCTCCGCATCCGGGGGTTCCTTCTCGCGATGACTAGTCACATCCCACCCTTGTGCATCTGGGCCTCGTCTTCGTTGCCGAGTCCGCTGAGTATGTCGCCACTGGCCACTCTGCGTGGCCGGTACTCCGGTAGGGGAAATGGGAGGCTTTGAAGCCAGACCTGTAGACGGTCACCTGGGTCTGGCGGAGCCAGTGGTGAGACCGGCCTGTCCCACGGCAACGAAGGGATAGGAACCATATGTTGGTGGAGACGACTCAGGTCGTCGGGGGAGCTGGATCTTCTACGCGTCTCCGCGTTGCCTGCGTTGGGGTTGCGGCATGAGAGGTGCCCACGTCGCCCCGCGCAGGGGTATCGAGCGCTTCCTGGCGATTCTCACATCGTTCGCTGTGTTCACGTCTCTGATGGTGATGTTTGCCCCAGCGGCCTTGGCGCATCATCCCGAGATCAGTGCCGGTCAAACCTGCGTCGATCAGAAGGTTCGCATTCAGTATCAGGCGATCTCATGGAAGACGGACGGCACGCCCGGCTCGGGGCACAGTGACATCCGGATCGAGGTGCGGGTCGACGGCGCCGGCTCATGGGTGCAGGTCGATAGCGGCGCTTTCAACGCTGCGAACAACTACCGATTCAGCGACACCTTCGATGCCGAGCCCTATTGGGGAAGCAGCATCGAGGTGCGGGCGCGCGCCGTCGGGCCCTGGGACAATGGCATGGGTGGCGGGGAGACGAGAGTCACCAGCCCGTTCCTGGTCAGCGAGGACTGTTTCAACCCATCCTGTCCCGACCAGTACTACGAGCACAAAGTGGAGCCCGTGTCCGCAGGCGTCCACGGCACCTACTTCACCGTTTCCAACATCCTGAACGGCAACGCCGGGCCAACCTTCGACTGGTCGAGCACCCGTCCGGTGTTCCAGGTGATCGTCAAGGGCGGGCCAGGCGCAAACATCTACGACTATCCGGGCGGCGATACAGCTGACACCGGTCTGCACGCACCGCTCAACCCGAACAACGGCAAGTGGTATGGGCTGAGCCATATCACCTTCTGCTACGGGGACCCGGCGACGGAGCCCGTCGAGGTCACCGCCAACCCCCAGGTGTGCCAGGTCATCCAAGGTGTGCCGCAGGGCGCAATCTCCTTCGACATCGATCCCGCATCGGGCGCAACGGTGCAGGTCTACAGCGACGCAGCATTCACAATCCCCGTTGGTGGTGCCCTCGGTAATGGCCAATCCTTGCCACTCGCGCCTGGCACCTATTTCTGGCAAGGCACGGCTGCAAGCGGGCATTCCCTCAATGGCTCGGGCTCCGGGGGATTCACCATTGCACCTTGCTCGGCCTCGACGGTCGTGGTCTCGGGTGAGTGTGAGATCAACTCCAACGGCGC
>JBFYOJ010000259.1:0-3014 GCA_041303885.1 Acidimicrobiia bacterium
CGGCCGTCCGGCTCCCCCAGGAACTGCCCGAGCGACAGGCGTTCGGCAAGATCGGGTTCCGCAATGCAATGGTCATCGCCGCGGTCAACTGCGTCGTGACTCGGACCGCGGGAGGGCGGACCACGGTGGCCCTTGGCTCGGTGGCCCCGACACCGATTCGGGCGAGACAGGCCGAAGCGATGATCTCAACGATCTCGAAGCCGACCTCGAGCGACCTCGGCGAGTTCCAACGGCTCGTATCCGAGGAGGTGCGTCCGATCACCGATCATCGCTCCACCGAGGAGTATCGAAGACACGGGGCCGGGGTGCTGGCCCGCCGTCTTCTCGAGAGGTGTCTGCGGTGATCGTCGGTTTCACCGTGAACGACGAGCCGGTCTCGGTCCGGGTCAGCCACCCGGGCAGCCTGCTCGACGTCCTGCGCGACGATCTGGGCCTCCTTGGGTCGAAGAGCGCCTGCCAGCAAGGCGAGTGCGGCTCCTGTTCTGTGATACTCGACGGCGAACTGGTCTGCTCCTGTCTGGTGATGGCCGCCGACATGGAGGGCTCAACGGTCACCAGCATCGAGGGTGTGGGCGCCGAAGGGGCGCTGCACCCGGTGCAGGAGGCGTTGCACAGCGCCGGGGCGATCCAGTGTGGGTTTTGCACTCCTGGCTTCGTGGTGGCGTCGGTCGACCTCTTCGAACGAGACCCGCATCCGAGCCCGACCGAGATCAGGGAGGCGCTGGCCGGGAACATCTGCCGCTGCACCGGGTATGGGGCTATCTTGCGAGCCCTCGAGGGGCTTGCCTCGGGAGTGGACGGATGACGCTCGACACCATCCGCCGAACCGCGATACCGGAAGGCGGGATCGGGCAGTCCCCTTCACGGCCCGACGGGGTGCCCAAGCTGCTCGGTGAGTTCGAGTTCGTCCAGGACCTGAAGGCGGACGGGATGCTTTGGGCGGCGACGGTCCGCAGCCCCCATGCCAGAGCCCGCATCATCTCCATCGATCTCGCCCCTGCCCTGGCGATGGGTGGAGTGCATGCATGTCTGACTGCCGATGACGTGCCGGGCCGGGCGACCTTCGGCCTCGAGCATCCGGATCAGCCGGTTCTCGCAGGGGACGAGATCAACTACTGGGGCGAGCCGGTGGCGCTGGTCGCCGCCGAAGACCCCCGTACCGCGGTTCGGGCCGCGTCGTTGGTCGAGGTGACGTATCAACCCCTGCCGCCGGTAACCGACCCGGAGGAGGCCGATGCGAGTGATTTGGTGTTTCGCCGCATTCGGATCCGCCGGGGAGACCAGGCGGCACAGGGACCTGTGGTGGTCGAGGGCCGGTACGAGCTCAGGATGCAGGATCAGGCCCCGCTGGGTACCGAGGCCGGGCTGGCCATACCGGACGGCCAGGGTGGGGTCGACCTCTATGCCACCAGTCAATGGCTGCACGTCGATCAGGAGCAGGTGGTGGCCAGCCTTGGCCTGCGACCGGAGCAGGTTCGCTCCCACCCGGCGGGGGTCGGCGGGGCGTTCGGGGCCAGAGAGGACGTCAGCCTCCACATCCATCTCTGCATGCTGGCCCTGCACACCGGTCGCCCGGTGAAGATGGTCTACCACCGCTCGGAGTCGTTCACGGGTCACGTCCACCGCCACCCGGCCCGGCTCTGGTACCGCCATCAGGCCGAGGAGGACGGGCGGTTGGTGAGGGTGGAGGCGAAGTTGGTTCTCGATGGGGGCGCCTACGCGTCGACCACTTCGGCGGTGCTGGCCAACGCCTCCTACTTCGCCGTCGGCCCCTACCGGTGCGGATCGGTGGCGGTGGATGGGGTGGGAGTGCGCACCAACAACCCTCCGTCCGGGGCGATGCGTGGCTTCGGGGCGGTTCAGTCGTGCTTCGGCTACGAGTCGCAGATGGATCGGCTGGCAGCCGCCCTGGGTATGCCCCCGCTGGAGCTGCGCAGGGTCAATGCCCTGGTCACCGGTGACCGGTTGCCGACTACCGGGCAGTTGATCGAGATCCCGCTCCCCACGAGGGAGGTGATCGACAGCCTCGAGGCAATGCCCATGCCTGACGAAGGGCTCGTGTCGCACCACAGCCTCCTCCCGGGCGGATCGGGGTTGACCACCGAGCCCGTGCACGTCAGGCGGGGAGTTGGATACGCCGTAGGGATCAAGAACCTGGGCTTCTCCGAGGGATTCGACGACTATGCCCAGGCCCGGGTCCGGCTTGTCGACGATGGTGCCATCGTCGAGACGGCCGCGATGGAGGTCGGCCAGGGGCTGGTGACCGTTCTCGCCCAGATCGCCCGCACCGCGCTCGGGGTGAGCAGTGTGCGCGTGATTCATGTCGACACTTCGAAGATCGATTCGGCCGGGTCGACATCGGCTTCGAGACAGACCCAGATGTCCGGCGGCGCGACGCTCGAAGCTGCGACACGACTGCGGACGCGGGTACTCGGCCACTTCGGTGGCGACGCTCTCGACGACGAGGGTGTCTGGAACGGTGAGGAGTTGGTTGCGCCCTGGCAGCAGGTCGTCGAGGGGGAGTGGGCAGAGGCAGCGACCTTCCGCCACCCTCCCACGATCCGGCCCGACGAGGAGGGGCAGGGCGTCGCTCATGCGGACTTCGCCGTGGCCGCCCATCGGGCGGTGGTCGACGTGGATGTCGAGCTCGGTCTGGTCAAAGTGGTGCGGGTGGACACCGCCCAGGACGTCGGATTCGCCCTCAACCCGGAGTCGATCCGGGGTCAGATCGAAGGTGGCATCCTCCAGGGCGTCGGGCTGGCGATCATGGAGGAGCTGGTGATCGAGGAGGGGGTGATCCTGAACCCGACCTTCACCGATTACCTTCTCCCGACGGTCCTCGACGCACCTGAAGTGGAGGCACTGCTGGTCGAGGCGGGTGGATCCTGGGGCCCGTTCGGGGCGAAGGGGGTGGGGGAGCCGCCGGCGATCTCCTCGACGGCGGCGGTGGCGGCGGCGATTCGGGACGCGACGGGCAGGCAGCTCGACCGGGTGCCGATCCGACCACAGGACAT
>JBFYOJ010000260.1:0-22518 GCA_041303885.1 Acidimicrobiia bacterium
TGACCATCCTCCGACGCGGCGGAAGCCCCGGCCGACCGGCGTCTGTTCGCCCTGAGGTGCGCACGAAGGGCGAAGTCGGCCGGCAATCAAAGTCGCGAGGATCCAGGCACGCATGACCAACCTCCGACGCGGCGGAAGCCCCGGCCGACCGGCGTCTGTTCGCCCTGAGGTGTGCACCCGCCGAGAGCCCCCAACGACGGAGTAGAGAGAGTTGCCGAAGGGCGAAGTCGGCCGGCAACCAAACTCGCGACGATCCAGCCCACCCCTACCACCTCATCAGACTGAGGTCGTCGACATTTGCGGACTTACGGTTGCGGAAGATGAGGAGGACGATGGCCAGGCCGATCCCAACCTCTGCGGCTGCGATCGTGATGACGAACACCGCGAATACCTGGCCCACCGCGTCCGAGGAGCGGATCATCGATTCGAAGGCGATCAGGTTGATGTTCACCGCATTGAGCATCAGTTCGACCGAGAGGAGGATGAGGACGATGTTGCGCCTCACCAGCAAGCCGTATATCCCGAGCGCGAACAGCGCGGCGGCGAGGATGAGGAACTGGGTGACCGGCATCAGACCGCTCTCCTCTGTTCTTCTTCGATCGGGTCGAGATCGCGTCGGGCAATGGTGATCCCTCCGATCAGGGCTGCCAGTAGGACGAAAGAGACAACCTCGAAGGGCATGACGAATCGCCCGAGCAGGGCGAGCCCGAGGGTTTCGGTCGACGTCGGCTCACCCACACCCTGGATCGTCTCCGAGCCGAAAGCCTCGATCGACGCCCAGGAGAGCAGGACGAACGTGGCCACCGAGAGGACCGCCGGCCAGAGCTTCTTGTCGGCGTCGAGGCCTTTGTCGTAGCCGGTCGGGGCCCTGGTGATCATGATCCCGAACAGGAAAAGGACGATCACCGCCCCGATGTAGACAAGGACCAGTACCCAGGCGACGAACTCCGCGGAGAGCAGCAAGAAGAGCACGGCTGTCCCCGCCAGGGTCGCCACCAGGAAGAGGGCGGCGTGGACGACGTTCCTGGCGGTGACGACGCGGAATGCCGAGAACGCGACGGCCAGGCCGACAACGAGGAAGACCCAGTTGGTGGTCTCGGAAGCCCAATCGGCGAAATCCATCACCTATTTCTCCAAGGCCGGGTTCTCGGGGACCGTCAGCAGCCAATCCTGGAGACGGTCCATGTCGTGCATCATCTCCCCCATCCTCGTCTCCGAGTACTCGTACTCGGGCGACCAGAAGAGGGCGTCGAACGGGCAAACCTCGACACAGATCCCGCAGTACATGCAGAGGGCGTAGTCGATGTCGAAGCGGTCGAGGGTGTTCCTCACTTTGATCCGGCCGCCCGGCTTGTCCGGCTCTTTCTCCTCCTTGTGGCCCTCGATGTAGATGCACCAATCCGGGCAATTGCGGGCGCACAACATGCAGACCGTGCAGGCCTCCTGATCCAGGGCGATGACACCGCGCGCCCGTGGCACGGGCTGCTCCTTGACCTTGGGGTAGTTGACGGTCGCCAGGTACTTCCCAGGGCGGAAGATGGTCCGGAACATGGTGTAGATCGTCACCCAGAGGCCTTTGACCATCCCCATCCCTGGCACGCTCCGATCGCCGGCGGTCACAGGTACACCTTGAACGCGCCGGTGAGGATGATGTTGGCCAGTGCGATCGGCACCAGCCATTTCCACGAGAGGCTCTGCAGCTGATCCTCCCGGAACCGGGGGAAGGTCCAGCGGAACCAGATCATGATGAAGACGAGGAGGAAGGTCTTGCCGATGAGAATGACCGGCCCGGCGTAGGCGAGCACGTCCTCCGGGATGCCAGGCAGCCAATAGCCACCGAGGAAGAGCGTCACCGCGATCGCCGACAAGGAGAACATGTTGGCGAACTCGGCGAGGAAGAAGAACAGGAAGCGGAACCCCGAGTACTCGGTCAGGTACCCCATCACCAGCTCCGACTCTGCGATGGGCATGTCGAATGGGATCCGGGTCAACTCGGCCAGGGCGGCGATCATGAACACGCCGAACCCGAGGAACTGAAGGATCACGTAGGGATAACCGGCCGAGATCTGGGCTTCGACGATCCCGGTCATGCTCATCGTCCCGGCCAGCATCACCGAGCCGATGACCGCCAACACCAGTGGCAGCTCGTATGCGATCAGCTGTCCGGCCGCACGAAGACCGCCCATCAACGAGTACTTGTTGGCCGACGACCAACCGGCCATGAGTATCCCGACGGTGCTCAGAGACGAAATCGCCAGCGCGTAGAAGATCCCGACCGACAGATCACGGAAGATCAGATCGGGACCGAACGGGATGACCACGAGCAGGGCGACGGTGCTGATCAGCACCAGAATCGGGGCGAGCTTGAACACCGGCCGGTCGGCCTCTTCGGGGATCAGGTCCTCTTTCTGGAAGAACTTGACACCGTCGGCGATGAGCTGAGCCCAACCCCACCGGCCACCGGCGAAGTAGGGGCCTACCCGGGACTGCATCTTGGCCGAGAGCTTCATCTCGGCGAAGCCGATCACCATCCCCACCAGGGGGATCATCAGGGCCACCAGGAGCAGCTTCCCGGCCAGCGACACCCAGAAGTTGGAGAACAGGTCGGTTATGAACTCACTCATGGGGTCCCCACCAATGCCGGCCGACCGGCGTCTGTTCGCCCGAGGTGTTGGCCGAGCACATGGATGAAGCCGATTCGGACTCAGCCTTCACCGAAGGGCGAAGTCGGCTGGCCAACATGACAGTCGGCCGGTAATCAGAGCAGCATCTCACCTATCCACGTCTCCAAGCACGAAATCGAGACTCCCCATGATGGCGATGATGTCGGGGACCAGCACGCCTTCCAGGATCCAGGGCAGGATGGAGATGTTGGAGAAGCTGGCCGATCGGATCTTCAGTCGATATGGCCCTTGGTTTCCATTGGCCACGAGGTAGTAGCCCATCTCCCCCTTCGGGTTCTCGGCCCGGACATAGGTCTCGCCATGGGGAACCTTGATCACCTTGGGCACCTTGGCCTGGAGCGGCCCCGACGGAATCCCATCGATCGCTTGCTGGATGATCCGAACCGACTGACGGATCTCGAGAAGCCGCACGTGCCATCGGTCCCAGCAGTCGCCGTTCTCGCCGACGGGCACCTCGAAATCGAACAGGTGGTAAGGGAGATAGTCCTCGACCTTGCGGAGATCGAACTTCACGCCTGACGCTCTCAGGTTCGGCCCGGACACCCCGTATGAGGCGGCCACTTCTGGCGGGAGAATGCCGATGCCCTTCGTGCGGGCGAGGATGATCTCGTTGCCCGCGACGAGCGCCTCGATCTCGTCCACAGCCTCGAGGACCTTGTCCATTGCCTCTCGCGTCTCGGTCAGGAAGCCGGCGGGCAGATCCTGGATCACCTTCCTCGTGCTCGACCCGGAGCCGTAAGCAGGTTTCACCCCGCCGATCCGGTTGAAGTTGGGATGGAATCTGCCCCCCGTCACCCCTTCGAGGAGGTCGAGGACCCTCTCCCGCTCGCGAAGTGCGAAGAACAAGGGGGTTGCCGCTCCCAACTCGAGCGGATAGGAGGCCATGAAGATGAGATGCGAGGAGATCCTCGCCATCTCGGTGAGGATCAGCCTGATGTACTGCGCCCTCTCCGGCACCTCGAGACCCAGGATCTTCTCGGCGGCGACGATGAAAGGGATCTCGTTGGCGTACCCGGACACCCAGTCGATTCGGTTCACCAGCGTGGTGACCTGGGGATAGGTCCTCACCTCGGAGAGCTTCTCGTAACCGCGGTGCATGTAACCGATGACGGGCTTCACGTCGAACGCCCGCTCCCCATCGACCCTGGCCACCAGACGAAGGACGCCGTGGGTCGACGGGTGCTGGGGACCGATGTTCAGGGTCATGTCCTCGGTCTCCAACTCCACCGAAACCGATGCCTCGGAGAGATGCCGGACGAGATCTTGGTCTAGGACCATCTCATGCCTCCGGGTTCTCCTCCGACGGCCCCTCGGCCGCCTCGTCCCCGCCGCCGGGCATGGCCTCGACATCCACGGTGCCGGGCCATGGCTTCACCTCACGGCTGAGCAGGGGGAAGCTCTTGCGGAGCGGGTTGCCCAGGAACGAATCCGGGAGATACAGGTTGGCGAGGTTGGGGTGACCCTCGAACTCGATGCCGAACATCTCATGAGCCTCGCGCTCATGCCAGTCAGCCCCGGCGTAGACACCGATCAGGGTGGGAATGGTCGGCAAGTCCTTCTGCAAGTCCGTGGAGAAGACGACCCGACGCCCGACAGTCAGGTCGCCCACGGTCGCCAACAGCTCGTAGCGCTCCTCGACCTCCAACGGATAGGGGTCGCCGACCTCGACATCCTTGGACCAATCGATTGCCGACAGCCATGAGAAGAACACCAGCCCCAGCTCGTCCCGTGCCTTGGTCAGCGAAGCCACCCAAGTGTCCGGCGGGACCTTGACCTTGACGGTGTCGAAGTTGATCTCGGCAACGCCGCCGACGGCGGCAGCCACGTTGTCCGCGAACTCCTGGAGAGGATGGGTGACGGTCTCGGTCTCAGACGGGCTCGAGGTCACGCCGGTTCCACTTCTCTTTGATGTCTTCTCCCTGGATCTTCTTCTGCAGCAGCACGATCCCGTCCATCAGCGCCTCGGGCCGGGGCGGGCAACCGGGCACGTACACGTCCACCGGGATCACCTGATCGACACCCTTGGTGACGGAGTACGAGTCCCAGTAGGGGCCTCCGCAGTTGGCGCAGGAGCCCATCGAGATCACGTACTTCGGATCTGGCATCTGGTCGTAGAGACGACGGATCGCCGGCGCCATCTTGTCGGTGACGGTCCCTGCCACCACCATGAGGTCCGCCTGGCGGGGAGAAGCCGGTAAGGGAATGATCCCGAACCGCATGAAGTCGTAGCGGGGCCCGGACGCAGCCATCAGCTCGATCGCACAGCAGGCGAGACCGAACTGGAACAGCCAGAGTGAGTACTTCCGGGACCAGTTGAGAAGCCAGCTCACCGGCTTCGGGGCCCCGAATTTCTGGACTACTCCCACCGCAGCACTCCCTTGCGGATGGCGTAGACCAGCCCAAGGACCAGGATGTCGATGAAGATGAACATCTCGACCAAGCCAAAGGTGCCCAACTGCTCGAGGACGATGGCCCAGGGGAAGATGAAGACCGCCTCGACATCGAATATGACGAAGAGCAGGCCATATACGTAGTAGCGGACGTAGCTCTGACTCCAACCCGACCCGACCGGGTCGACGCCGCATTCGTAGGTGAGGAGCTTGGTGGCGGAAGGGTTCGCCGGGCGGAGGACCGCCGCCACACCCAGCATCACGAGCACGAGGACCACTCCGAGAGCGGCAAATGCGCCAACAGTCAGATAGCTCTCAAAGTACTGGCTCATGCCGATCCGGATCGAGGAACACCACGGCGGGCGAGTATACGCAAGGCCCCCTTGTCGTCGAAGTCAGGAAACTCCAACTCCCATCGGCAAAAAATTGCGGGCCTGTCCTACCCTGCGTCGATGGCCGACCCCCCCTCCTATGACTCCCACGGCTTGGTCAACCTGATGGGGGAGATCGAGTCGAGGATGGTGGGCAGCGCACCGAGCCCTGGTCTCGACCCGCAACGCGCCGCCCTGGTGCCGGAGGGGAGCACCTATGTGCTGGTCATGTTCGACGGCCTCGGCGTTGCACAGCTGGGAGGTCGGAGCGGACGAGGCCTCTTGGATTCGTCCCGGGCCACGCTCGATGCGCCGTTCCCAACGACCACGAGCGTCTCATTGGCAACGGTCGCAACGGGTCTGCCACCCTCCCGGCACGGGCTGGTGTCGCATCTCGTCTGGCTGGAGGAGATCGGCCTGGTGGTGAACACCCTGAAATGGGTCGACCTGACCGGCAAGACGGTCGTCTACGACTACCCAGCGTTGCTTCCCGCTCCGAACCTCTGGGAGCGTCTCCGCCGGAGTGGAGTGGAGCCGATCACGGTGCAGCCGGGCCAGTTCCAGGGCAGTCCCCTTTCACGGCTTCTATATCGGGGTGCCCGCTTCGAAGGGACATGGGGCGAGCAAGATCTGGTCGAGGCGACCATCCAGCTGGCCGGTGTGCGCAACCGCTTCATATTCACTTATGTCTGGCAGATCGACTTCGCCGGCCACGTCTCCGGGCTCGATTCGGAGGAATTCGCCGATGCGATGCGCCTGGCCACACGGATATGGGAGGGCCTTGCGTCCGGGCTCCCCCCTCATGCAACACTGATCGGGACCGCTGACCATGGTCTGATCGAATATGCGGAGGAGGACAAGATCCTCATTCGACAGCCCCGCTTCGAGAGGATGCGGTTTGCCGGCGACCCGAGAGGCGTCCACATCTGGGGTGGCGACGACGCAGCCCGTGAGCTGGCGGGCCTCACCGGAGGGGAGCTGGCCGACCCGCTTGGTCTGCTCGGGCCCGATCCATCTCCCGAGACTCGGCGGCGTGTCGGCGAGTCCCTGTTGATCGCCCCCGAGGGCAAGTTGATCCTTCCCCCCGGCTTCGACAAGAGGCTGCGGGCCTATCACGGGGGGCTCGCCCCCGGCGAGCGTCAGATACCCCTCCTGGTCGGCTGACATTTGGCCATCTCGGGGGATCCGAGGTTTGGGACCACCGGTCCCACGGGTACTACGGCTCGCCGAGCGGGAGCGTCAGGCACCTGTCTGTCCTCGGCTCGAAGCAGACGTCCACAGATCGGAGGAGACGTGAAACAGGCGCAAGTCGAAGAGTTGCTCTATCAGGCATTGGAGACCGAGATCGGAGGGGTCGAGGTCTATCGGAAAGCGATCGAGTGCGCCGTCGACGACGGGTTGCGGGAGGAGTGGCAGAAGTACCTCGAGGAGACCGAGAACCACGTTCGGATCATGAGCCAGGTTTTCAAAGATCTCGGTCTGGACCCGGAGACGGAGACCGATGGACGGGCCGTCGTGCGATTCAAGGGAGAGGCCCTGATCCGGTCGATGGACATGGCCCTCGAAGCCGGTGACGTCGCCGCCGCCCAGCTCGTCGCAGCAGAGGCGGTCGTCGATGCAGAGACGAAGGATCACGCCAACTGGGAGCTGATGGGCAAAGTCGCCGAGAAGGCGAATGGCCGCCTGTCCACAGTCCTGCAGGAGGCGTATGACCAGGTGGAGGAGGAGGAAGACATGCACCTCTATCACACCATGGGCTGGGCTCGCGAGCTCTGGATCGAGTCGCTGGGGATGCCTGCGGTCCTTCCCCCACCCGAAGAGCAGAAGAAGGTGGTTACGGCGATCGGCGCATCACGCGCAGAGCAGGCTCGCGATGAGATGGTTGGCAACAAGCCCCAGAGTTGAGCCCCGGTCTGGGATGTCAGGCAACCCGCATGGCCAGTAGCAGGATGTCGTCACGGACGGCCTCCACCTGGTCATGCAGTTCGTGGAGCATCCTGTCGAGGAGCGAGTCGAGCGACTCAGATTCTCCCCCGGCGATAAAGCGCTGGATCGTCTCGACCGGTGTCTCGCCAGGCAAGGCGAATCCGTCTGTGTAGACCAGGAGTGTGTCGCCGGCCGATAGCCGCACCACGACCTCATGTGGATCGAGCGCGGGCAGGACACCGGCAGGAGGGCAGGGCTGCCCCTGGAATGACAGCGTGCCGTCCGAGGTCAACAGGGCGGGCGGGGGGTGCCCGGCGAGTGTGACGCGGGCGTCGAAGCCGTCTGCGCGGCGCGCGAGGCGGAGATAGGAGACGGTGCACATCCTCGGGTGCTCCTGGCTGCGAAGGGCGTCGTTGAGCTGGGTCAACACGACGGCGGGGTCAGGCTGCAGCTTGATGGTCGCCCTCAATGTGTCCCGCGCCACGCCGACCGATGCCGCGGCAGGTACGCCCTTGCCTTCGATATCGCCCACCACGACGGCCCACTCCGATTGGGACATGGGAAGAACGTCGTAGAAGTCACCCCCGATATGTCCAAGACGAGCGAGGGGCTCGTATCGAACCGACAGCTGCATGCCCTCGATGTCCGGGGTGGATGTCGGAGCGAGGCCTGAGCGAAGCGCCTCGGCCGTCTCGTGCTCCAGCTCAAAGAGCTTGGCATTGGCTAATGCGACCGTGGCCTTCTCGGCGATTCTGCGAAGGACCATGAGGTCGGCGCGCTCGAAGGCTCCTTCCGGCCCGCCGCCCCGGGCGAGAGTCAGAGTGCCCTGCGGAGTTCGCCCTCCTACTGGCAGACACACCACGGATCGGATCTCGCTTCGGTCGATGAGGTTGCCCCACCCGACGAGGCGGCTCAGGCTGCCTGTGACTGCCCCAGCCGCGTCGTCGATCAACTCGAGTTGACCGGTCTTCATCACCCTTGCCTGTAACAGGTCCGACCCGAGTGGGATCCTGCGGTCCACCGCCGGATCTGTGCCTTCGATGGACTCGATCAGGTCGGGCAGGACCCATGCCGCCGGCACCAGGTCTCCCCGATTATCGGTCAGGTGTATCTCGGTCCAGGCTCCGAATTCAGCGGCGAGGAACTCAGAAAGCGAGATCAGGTTCTCGCTGACGGTCAGCCAAGGCGCCAACACGTCGTTGACTCTCGCCAGGATCCGCTCCGATTCCCTCTCCATGACCTGCTCGGTGATGTCGAGGAAGAAGTTGATCGCCCAGACCACCTCCCCGGCGTCGTTCTTGATCGGACTGGCATTGACCCTGGACCACCTGACCTTCTTGGATCCGGGCGCGCGGTAGCCAACGGTGACCTCAGGTGCATCCAGGCCGGACAGCACCTGTCGGCCCGGCAGGTCGGTGGCTTTGATCGGCTGCCCCGACTCATCGATCATCTCGAACAGCCCGACCAGGTCGGCAACCGGGATGGACAGGAGCTCCACGCCGGATTTCAGACCGACGAGGGTGGCGGCCGTGTCGTTGGCGTAGACCAGGTTCCCTGATTGGTCCTGCACGGTGACAGCCTCTCGAGCATGTCTGAACAGAACGTCGAGAACATGCCGGTCCTCTGCGAGAGCAAGTTCGATGAAGCGGTCTCCAGGCACGCCATCCCCTCGTGAAGGGGCGGAATCCTAGTCCTCGGTTCCGCCTACGACCCGGGTGGGCCACCCCAATCGGTCCGACGGGATCCTCAGAACCAGTCACGATGTCGTGCGACCAGCAGGGTTGCGCCTGCGATCGCTCCCATGGTCGCGAGGACAACCCAGAACATCCCCGGTCGGTTGAAGAAGCCCACCTTGAAGTTCATCCCCATGATCCCTGCGATCACGCCGGCCGGAAGCAGCAGCACCGATACGACCGTCAGCCGCTTCACGATCTCATTGGTTGCCTGCGCGGTGCGGGTCATGAAGATGTCGAAGGAACCGACGATCATCTCACGGGCCGTGTCCACAGAGTCGATGGCTCGCTCCAATCGGTCCTCGAGGCGCTGGTAGTCCGGCGCCGTGATCGAGCCCAGCGCCGCGTCCGACTCCGGGTGCCCGAGGAGGCTGAGCACCTCACGGTGTGGGCCCAGCGTGTGCCTCAGCTGCCGGACTCGCATCCTGAGCTTCTGAAGGCGATGCAGCAGGGCGACTTGATCGGGAGTCCTCTGCAGGAGCTCCTCGTCGAGTCGATCGATGTCTCCCTGGAGAGCCTGGATGAGCCGAAAGTACCCGCTGACCTGCCAGTCGAGCACGAGCGAGAGAAAGGAAGGCCCATCCAGCTCTCC
This sequence comes from Acidimicrobiia bacterium, assembly GCA_041303885.1. Classification (GTDB taxonomy): domain Bacteria; phylum Actinomycetota; class Acidimicrobiia; order Spongiisociales; family ZC4RG35; genus JARDZU01. The sequence continues at coordinate 9,697 of JBFYOJ010000260.1, forward strand.
GAGAAGGGTCTCACCGTGGAATGGCTTGTTGAACTCATCCACGAGATCGAGCCGGCCGTGGTGGAGGGTGACCACCCAGTTCTCCGCCACGAGACAGTGGAGCGGTGTTGGCTCATAGTTCGGTCCCTCTCCGATGGCGATGACGTTGAGCTGGATCATCCCATTGTGTTGAAGGAGCGCGGGCTGCTCGGGTGCCTCAGGCAGGGTGGAGACCAGGTCCTCGATGCCGAGGTCGTGCCACAACGTCTCGAGCTCGTCCACGCACTCGAGGTCGACGTCGACCCAGAGCATCTGCTTGTCTCCCAAGTCGGGCAGCGGGAGGTCGTCATGCCTGATCGGGGTGTCATCGCCATCGCCGCTGTAGAGCCAGATGCGACTGCCCTGCGTTGGGGCGGCGGCATCGGCCCCTGCCGTCTCCACACGGCGCGGCCGGGTGGGTGCGCTCACCCCTGTGCCCCAATCTGCTCCAAGAGCAGGTCCACGACGAATCCTGCAGCCGCTTCACGGATCTCGTCGGGACCTCCGGGAAGCACCGTGTGGACGACCTTCTCCAACGCCCCGTCGGCGACACCGACAAACAGAGTGCCAACCGGGGTTGGTTCAGATGCCACCGGCCCAGCCTCACCGGTGGTCGAGAACCCCAAGTCCGAGCCGAGGAGATCCCGGACGCCTCGCGCCATCTGCATCGCGGCATCCGCGGTGACCACTGGTCCGGGCGTGACTCTCAGCAAATCGAATTTGATCTGCTCGTCATACGCGACCACTCCGCCTGTGAACCAGCGACCCGATCCGGGCAAGCGGACGATCCGCGCCATGACCAGTCCCCCCGTGCACGACTCGGACACGGCAATGGTTGGGCTGTTTCCTCGTGACATCTCTTTGTGCTCCTCCACACCAGGTGCTCGGAAGTCCGCTCACTTCTTGCGGTCGACAGCCTTCTGCAGCTCGGCCTTGTTCATCTTCGACCGCCCGTGGATATCGTGACGTCTCGCCTCCTGATAGAGCTGCGCGAACGTCCGGCCCCGGGGGCCGCGGTGTGAGCGCAGCCCTCCCCTTCTCGAAGGGGAGACATCCCGAAGGGAGAGCGCCGAGCTCTCCTTGGCTTCACCGCTGCGGGCGCGCTCCTTGTTGACAGTTCTCGCCGCAATCTCCTCGGCCGTGTCTTCGCTCTCGCCACGCTCGACGAGAGCCTCCTTGATGTGCTCGTACTGTCGTTCCCGCTTCTGGCTCCATCCGCTCTGTGGCATGCGCCCTACTCCTTCTTCAGATCCCAGCACCCGGTGGTGACGACTCAATCGATCCGTCTCTGATGGACGAGGACGGCGTCCGCCTCCTGGTGATATCGCTCCCCCCACCTTCCCCCAAGGTATGCCCCGAGGAACATTGCAATGGTCGCCAGGATCGCCCCCATCACCCCGAGCGCAGTCGCAGTTTCGCCTCGAAGTTGGGAGAACCAGTCGGGAAGGCCGGCTCGCTGGAAGGCGTTGTACTCGGCGCCCACCAAGAGCCCGAGGCCGGCGAACACAGCGATGAGGAGCAGTGCCCACACCGCCGCCGCCAGGCCATTGATGCCACCGTCGTAACGCGCCATGCGCCCCGCCGCCCATCCGCCCGCGACGAAGGAGACGAAGACCACGAGAGCAGCGATCAGCACGCCGCCGGTAGCCAGCTCGACGGCATTGCCTTCGATGTCGAACTCGTTCAGTTGGTAAGGGATCGACCCGGCCCCGGCACCGAAAAGGGCGCCCAGGAATACCAGGACCCCGAGCCCCGCGAACATACCCATGAGCGCTGCCGGGGTATCGACACCCCCGAAGCGCTCGCGTACGGACTTGGTCTCGGGATCGAATTCCCGAGTCTTCTCAGGCACTGTCATCACGCACTCCTTTCGAGAGCTCAGGTCACCAGGATGAGGATCAGGATGATGAGGATCAGGGTTCCTATTCCGATGTACATGGCTGACTCCTATGGTCGGGCCCGCCTTGCCTACCGATCGGGCCTTCGTCGACCATGTGCCTACCCGCCAACTCCGAATGGCGAAACTCGAATCTTCTCGGGGCCCTCTGGGGGCCCATGGCACGCCACAGGTGGGTAATCTCGCGCTGCATTGGGACAGGCGATCAGGACGACCGTGGACCGTGCTGGGGATGCCCTGGTGGTGGGGGTGTCCGGCGAGCTCGACATTGCCACCGCCCCTGTCCTGAGTTCTGCGGTAGCCGAAGCCCTCGGCGTTGATACCGCCAGTCATTTGATTCTCGACCTGCTCGAAGTCACGTTTCTCGACTCGTCGGGTGTTGGGGCGCTGGTGGCTATCCAGAAGGACAACCCCGACCTCGACGTTGCGCTGGTGATCGGCGGGGGAATCGTTGCGAAGGTGGTCGAGATAACCGGGCTGAGCCGTTGGTTCCGGATCGAGGACAGTGTCGAGGCGGCCCTGCCTCAGACCTGAGAGTCGTCCAACAAGACCTGGAGCCGGTTCAACGTACGACCGAGAAGCCGCGACACGTGCATCTGTGACAATCCCAAGACCTGAGCTATCTCACTCTGCGTCTTGTCCTCGTAGAAGCGCATATGAAGCAGTCGTCGTTCCTGCTCTGAGACGAGAGACAGGGCGTCGCCAACTGTGTGTCGAGCCCAGTCGGCGCCAGGATCGGCCGTCGAATCGGGGGGATCCAGCGGGGCCATCTCCAATTCGCCCACAGGGGCATCGAGTGAGCCCGTGTTGTAGGCGGAGGCGCAAGCGCGAGCTTCCAGGACCTCCTCCTCGCCGATGCCGAGATGCTCTGCGATCTCGGCAGGAGCAGCGGGTCGGCCGAGCATTTGGCTCAGGCTCTGCTCCACCCGTCCCACCTCGAGCGCACGATCCTTGAGTTGCCTCGGGACGGTCAACGACCAGCCGCGGTCCCGTAACAATCGCTTGAGTTCACCCGTGATGGTCAAGGTCGCGTATGGCTCGAATGGGCCCTTGGACTGATCGTATCTCCTCAGTGCCTGGAACAGACCGAAGAGGGCGGCCTGCCTGACGTCGTCATCGGAAACCCCTTTTCCCTGGTATCGACGCGCCAGCCTCGTAGCCATAGGAGTGAATCGAGCGATCAGCTCGTCACGTGCCTCGGGGCCGCATTGCAGGAGCTCATTCGTGGGGAGCCAGCTCGTCCCGCGATCCACTGCCCCCGGCAGCGGGACCTCGAACCAGATCCGCTGATCGGTCGGCCCCCGACCCCAGTTCTGGGCGAAGCCGTCGAGCAGCATCGACGGGAATGTGTCCGGGGCGGGCAAGAAAGAGCAACCCTCAGGCGCCTCCACTGCGACCAAGAGGCTGAACGGACCCATCTCTGCGGTGATCGTGACGATGGCCGCGGGATCACCGGTGACGGTGACTACGGCGCCTGTGACCAACTCCGATACCAGCAGCTCCGCCTGTGCTCGACGAACCCGGTCGAGGGACGCTTGCCGGCTGAGCCATTCGCGGGCCAGACGTGGTGCTCGTTCGTCCGCTTCGAGGCGGATCAAGGTGGATGCATCTCTCACGGCCGCGTCCTCTACCCGGATCGCTCATCGCTCAAACCAGGGCGCCGAGGATTCGTGGGGTGCGAAGACCGGGGTCAAAACCGACGGCCCCGATTACAGTTTTGCATTCACGCCATGCCCCACCTTTCTACCGATCCCGGCTCGAAGCGAGAGCAGGAGCGACAGTTCCCTCCCGAACCGGGGTCGGCTCCAGCTGCGAGGCAGTTCGTCCTCGGAGTCGGCTGGAGCGAAGATGTCGAGTTGAACAATCGTCTCTCCACTGTCGTTTCCGAGGTGGTCACCAACGCGATCCTGCATGCGCGCACTCCTTTCGTAGTCAGGGTCACCCCTGGCGAAAAGGCACTCAGGGTCGCCGTCAGTGACCGGTCATCCGTTTTCCCCTCCAAGCGCTCTTACGACTCCCTGCAGCCCACCGGCCGCGGCATTCAGATAATCGAAGCCATCGCCGACCGATGGGGAGTCACCCCTGATCCCTCCGGGAAGACCGTGTGGTTCGAGTTTGCCCGCGGGAAGGCCGCCAGATGACCGACGACGCACTTGTGCAGGTGGTCCTGCTGCAGGTCCCGATCGAGATCTGGCAGAGGGCCTCGGCGCATCAGGAGGCCATTCAGCGGGAGTTCGACATTCTCATGGCCGAACTGCCCACAGATTCGATCCCGCATCAACTCGCTGCTCTGATCAGTGACCTCGATGTCCGGTTCCAGGGGGCCGGCTCATCTACCTGGGACGATCTCCACAGTGCGGCGAAGAGGGGTGATTCCACCATCGACTTGGTCTTCGAAGTCCCGCTCGAAGCGGCGGCGGGGGCGAGGTCCCTCGACGAGGTGCTCGACAAAGTCGACGAGTTCTGCCGGGCAGGGGAGCACCTGCTCACCCTCGCCACACCACCTGAGCTCGTGTCCTTCCGACGCTGGTTCCTCGGCGAGTTCTCCCGTCAGATCGATCAGGGTCTCCCCCCTTCGACCTGGAGTTGGTCGGGACCATCGGAGGGCGCGCTGGAGAGTGAGCCAGCCGATGGTTCGACGACGGCCGACGCCAGATCCATCCTCTTCGAGGGCGACCTCGACCTGGCAACGGCCGGTGCGCTGCGCGACGAGATCCTTGCCGCCCGATCCTCGGGTGCAACCAGCCTCGTCCTCGACCTGACCGGTGTCAGATTCATGGACAGCGTCGGCTTGAGCCTCCTGGTGTCGGCGCACAACCGGCTGGTGGAGGAGGGTGCCGAGATGCAGGTCCTTCTCCCCGAGCAACTGCGCTCGCTCTTCGAGATCGCCGGGCTCACCGAGTCACTCCGGCCGGAGTTCCTCGCCCCAGGATCATCCCGGCCGGATGGGGTTTCGTGACCCGACGCGGGAATCGGGCCAGGGTTTTGACGTTGGTCGAATCGGGGTAGGAATCGGTCATCCTTCGACCAGGAGGTAGACCAATGATCCCGGGCGGATACCCACCCCCTATCGAAAAGCCCGAAGCCACAGAGCGATACCGATCCGACTCCCATCAGAAGGGTCGGAAGCGCGACTCGAGCGCGCGAGGGGTTTGGCTCGCAAGCACCGCTGTTCTTCTCGTTCTTGCAGTCATCCTGCTTCTCGCGCTGATCCCGGATGTCTGACCGGTCGCCGATCCAACCGGGCACAGTGGTCGCGATCATCGACGACCGCGGGGAGGCGCAACGCGCGATGGTCCGACTCGGCGCCGAGGGGTTCGAGGCCGAGCTCCTACTGGGCGAGGATGGACGCGCCAAGCTCAATCACGGGGATGAGCAAGGAGTTGTTTCGCTGATCGAGCGGCTCGCCCTGGCCCTTGGCGACGAGAAGCGGATCGTCGATCGTCTCAACGGCGCGCTTTCCGGCGGAGCCTCGGTCCTCTCCGTGGCCGCGAAAGCGGATGAAGCCGATCGGGTGTGCAACATCCTCGAAGAGAGTCAAGGCCATGACATGTGGCGTCTCGGTGAATGGAGCCAGAACCGAGTCGGTCGGCAGGGCTCGGGCGAGGGCTGACACTGGAAGGAGCTTGTCAGTGAGTATCGAAGATGGGCGGACCGTCTCGGTTTTCGCTCCGTTTCTATCGCTGACCGTGACCATCGAGGCCGGGCGCGAGGGTGGGGCCGATGAGATCCACCTTCATCCAGGTGGCCAGGGCTTCTGGATCTCTCGCATGCTGACGCATCTGGGAGAGCGGCCCTTGCTTTGTGGGCCGGTAGGAGGCGAGTCGGGTCGAGTCATCCGGGCCCTGATAGACGAATGGGGAATCGAGATCAGCCCGGTTGCGATTCCCGCCCCATCCCCCACCACGATCCAGGACCGCCGCCTCGGCGATCGCATAGAGGTCGCCGCTACCGACGCTCCCAGCCTTCCCCGTCACGAGCTGGATGACGCCTACGGCCGGTTCCTCGACCTGGCGCTGTCCTCGCGGGTGTGCGTGATAACCGGACAGGGCACAGAGGTCGTCCCGACCGACACGTACCGGCGATTCGGTCATGACTTCGCTTCTTCCGACGTGGGGGTGGTTGGCGACCTCCACGGCCCCGAGCTCGCCGCCTTCCTCGAGGAAGGTCGGCTCGACGTGCTCAAGGTGAGCGACGAGGATCTCGCGCAGGACGGTTTGCTCGACGGTGACGGCGAGACCGAAGCGCTGTCGGCGATTCACCACCTGGCCGAGCGCGGCGCCCGCAATGTCGTGATCTCCAGAGCCAACAATCCCGTCCTGGCGTTCATGGATGGAACGACGTATCGAGCCAGCCCACCGGAACTCGAACCTGCAGACTCCCGGGGAGCCGGTGACTCGATGACGGCCGGGCTGGCAGCCGCGTTCAGACGTGGGCTTGGACCGGAGGAGTCTCTACGCCTTGCCTGTGGCGCCGGCGCCGCCAACGTGACGCGCCACGGTCTCGGCAGCGCTTCTGGCGACCTGATAGCCAAGCTCGCCGAGCGGGTCGAGGTGGAGGCGGTCTCATCGGCACCAGGATGACCGCCAAGCCACGGGTCGTCTTGACCAACGACGACGGAATCGATTCACCTGGGATCAGGGAGTTCGCGCTTGGCCTCGCCGATGCATACGACCTGGTCGTGGCGGCCCCGGCGATCGACATGTCCGGGAGCGGGACCGGGATCGGGGCGTTCGACCCGGTCTCCGGTGTCGCGTTGGAGCTAGCCGACCTCGACGGGATCAAGGGCTACACCGTCGCCGGGCCACCCGGCCTGGCCGTGATGGCAGCCGCATTGGGAGCATTCGGACGGGTTCCCGACCTCGTTGTGTCCGGGGTCAACGCCGGCATCAACACCGGGCACTCGGTCATCCACTCCGGCACGGTCGGTGCCGTGCTCACCGCCAGGACCTTTCGCAGTAAGGGTCTGGCGGTGAGCCTGGCGCAATCCGAGCAGTGGATGTGGGGCACGGCTGTCGCGGTTGGCGTTGCCGCGGCCGATTGGATGCTGCGGAGGAACGGCGGACCTCACGTCCTCAACATCAATGTCCCGGGGGTGCCGATCGATCGCGTCGAGGGAGTTCATTGGGCGGATCTCGATGAATTCGGATATTTCCGCGTGGCGAACGCCGATGTGACCGATCGAAAGCTGCAGTTCGTGGTCGGGCCTTCTTCGGCCGGAAGCGACCCGGCGAGTGACACTGCGCTCTGTGCCAGGAACTTCGTCACGATCACCCCTCTCAACACCATCGAGCCCGCTCCCTTCCCCGATGTCGAGGCGACTTCCATCTGGCGCCCTTGACCCGTCGGTGAGCCAGTTCCTGTTTCACGGATCGACGCCCCTGGGTACAGGTGCCCGGACGGAAGGAGCACAGAATGAAATGCACACACGAGCCATGTACCTGCCGCGTAGCCAGCGCCGGCGACTTCTGCAGCGAGGCATGCGGATTGGGGGCCCATGGGACACCGTTTTGCGGATGCGGGCACGCCGAGTGTGAGGCGAGCCCGGTGGGAGCGGACCCGGTCACGGATGCTGGCCCGGTCTGACAGCACGCTCGGGCAGCCCGTCCCTGATCATGTTCGGGGCTGCCGCTTCAACCACTCCACGAGCCCGGACCATGGCAGGGTGTTTATGACCGACCCGGCGCCGACTCCCGCCTTCTGACCCGTACCGACGGCGTTGTCGATGTTCCGCAATTCACCGACGCGGTGAGCGTCGGAGTTCAACGCCAGCAATGCCCCCGCCCTCACGGCGTGCGCGGCGAGCGGGGCAGACAGGTCGAGACGGTCGCGATGGCCGTTCACCTCGAGGGCGACGTCGTGCTCGATGGCACCGGCGATGACCTCATCCAGATCCAGATCGATTGCGGGCCTGATGCCGATCCGGCGACCAGTCGGATGGGCAAGGACCCGTACCGACGGATGGCCGAGCGCCCGGAGGACTCGAGCGGTCTGTTCATCTCGATCGAGATCGAAATGGGAATGCAGGCCGACCACGGCCAGGTCGAGGATGCCCAGTGACTCGTCGTCGACATCGAGATTCCCCTCGCGATCGGCGTTCAGCTCGGCCCCGTGAAGAATGACGAGATCCGGGAATCGCAGCCGCGCCGCCTCGATGGTCTCGTGCTGGCGAATCAAGGCATTCCCGTCCATGCCTCCGAATCGGAGCCCGGTGGTGTGATCCGTCACCAGCACATATTCGTAGTCGCGGGCGACGGCCTCCGCCAACATGGCTTGCAGGCTCATGCGGCCATCCGGAGACCATTCGGTATGAACGTGCAGATCGCCACGCAGGTCCGATGACCGGATGACTCCCAAGGACGAGGCCAAGGGCAGCTGTCGCGCCGGTGGCGGTACCCAGCCCAGGCCCCTGGCCTGATACAGCTCGGTCTCGGTCTGAGCCTCGCCGTGCCACTCGCCCACGATGAACCCGGCGTGCGATGGAGGGCTGGTAGTGACGAGGAGGTTGAGACCTCTTTCCCGTAGCCTCGCCAGATGGACGGCGACCGGCACGCCGCCATGGGTAGCCAGGCACAGCGGGCCGGGACCATTGGAGACGCTGACCGGGCGAGCCACCGCCGTCTCGGTGAGAAAGCCGCGAGCGTGGTCGAAGTCCTCGGTCACCCAGACCAGGTCGATGCGATCGACCCATTCGTCAAGGCGGCGCACGGCTCCCGTCGCAAACGCCTCCCCACTCAGATGTCGCTCCAGATGGCGACTCAAATCGCCTGCCAGCACCTGGGCATCGAACGCAGGAGTGGCTTCGGCGGTTGGGGCAAGACGAAGCACCCGCTCCCATTTTTCGGCTGTAGCCGGGCCCACTCCTCGCAATGTCTCAGCCCCGCCACTGCCAACCGCATCGATCAGGTCGCTGCCGGTCTCGACACCAAGCTCGGCTTTGAGCTGGCGCAGGGTCTCCGCAGTCATCCTGGGGAGTCTCCGCAACCGGGCAACGTCTCTCGGATAGAGACTGGAAAGACGATCCAGGTCGCCGATGCGGCCGGTCTGACGAAACTCCTCGATGAGCCGGATGATCCCCGGGCCAATGCCGCGGACTGCTCGCATCACGTGGGGAGGGTCATCGAGGTCGGATGAGAGGTCGTCAAGAGACCAGACCGCGCGACGGTAGGCCTTGGCACGAAATGAGCGTCGTTGCTCATCGGCTCGGACCAGATCGCCAAGTTGCCACAGGGCGGCGCCGAGATCCTGCCTCCGGTTGCTCACGAGATCACCGCGAGTTTCTCGGACATGGACAACGGGTAAGTCAAGATCGAAGCAGACTCGGAGGAGTCATGAACAGAACGAAGGCCCTCCTGTCCGCGGGCATAGGCGCCACTGCGGCCTACCTCTTCGACCCCGCCATGGGACGCACGCGTCGAGCCCGTATCGCCGACCGGGGGGGCGCCATCATCCGGCGGGGCATGGCCAAGATGAGGGCCCGGGCTCGTTACCAACAAGGTGTCTCTCGGGGAGTGATACACCAGTTCACCAAGCCGCTGCGCCGCCCACCAACTGAGGTCGACGATGCGACCCTCCTCCAGAAGGTCCGAAGCGAGGCAATTGGACCCTGGGATGGCCAGGCCTCGCTCGACGTCGCCATCGACGCTGGCATCGTGTTCCTGCGCGGGACGGCCCCTCGGGAGGCGGTGAATGAACTGATGCGCTCTATCGAGGGCGTGCGGGGAGTAGCGGCCATCGTCGACGAGACCATCGCTATGTCCGTACCCTGATTTGACCACTCCCTGAGGGCCACTCGCTCAAACCACTCCCTGAGGGCCACTTGCTCAGAGGCGCGGGCGGATCTCATCGCGCCAGAAATCGATGAACCCACTCATCGGGTCCCCGATTTGGTGCAGATAGACGTAGTCGACCCCCAGGTCGGTCGCCCGTGAGATCGACTCGAGGATCGGCTCGGGGTCAGGCCCGCAAGGCAGTGCTTCGGCCATCTCTTCACGATCTACCATCGTTACCGCCTGCTCGAAGTGCAGGACCGTTCGCAGGTCCTGAGCGAGCTGACCGGGAAGGGCCGTGTTGGGCCAGATGCGATGGGCCCGGTTTACCGCCTTTTCGAGATCGGGGTCCCAGCACAGCGACAGCTGGCTCCATACTGCCCCTTTTCCTCCCTGGCTCCGATAGGAATCGATGAGCCCACCCTTGAGCCCTGTGATCCACAGCCCGTCACCGGCCTTCGCGGCGAGCTCGACTGCCTCTTCACCGAAGGCGGAGACCACGATCGGCGGTGGTTCAGCCGGGAGGTCGAAGAGCCGGGCGTCCTCCACCGTGTAGTAGCGGCCGCGATGCGTGACACTCTCACCTGTCCACAAGGCCCGGATCACATCGATCGCCTCGCCCAGCATCTCGAGGCGTATCTCGGCGGTAGGCCACCGATCACCCAGGACATGCTCGTTGAGCGCCTCACCGCTCCCCACTCCCCAGACGAATCGGCCTTCGAGGAGGCAGGCCGCGGTGGCCGCGGCATGGGCACCGATGGCCGGGTGAATGCGGAACGTCGGGCAGGTCACGCCAACGCCCACTTCGACCCGCTCGGTTGCCTCGGATATCGCTCCGAGCACCGACCACACGAACGGGCTGTGGCCCTGAGCGCTCACCCAGGGGTGGAAGTGGTCGGAGATAGACACGAAGTCGAAGCCGGCCTCCTCTGCTGCCTTTGCCAGGGTCACCAGCTTGGCGGGGGAATGCTCCTCGCTGGACAGGGTCAAACCATGTCTTGGCATGCACCTCATTACCCATGGCCGCGGGGGCGATAAACCATCGCGGCGACTCAGGGGAAGGTGGTTTCCGGCCCACCGTCACCCGGGTATCAACAATCCCCATCTATGAAGAAGCCCCTGGATGCTCGGCTCGTTCGATATCACAACGCCCATGGCCCAACCCACCGCCTTCCACCGCGTCGGAATGGTCACTACGTTCCCTCCCACACGCTGTGGGATCGCCAGGTTCTCCGCCTCGCTCGCCTCGGCCCTCACCCGGATCGCTCCGGATCTCAACATCGACATCGTTCGCCTGATCGACGGCCGCCAGCCATCGGTGGCGTCGAACCAGATCAGGATGGAAATCGACCCCGACGGCGCGATGAGCAGCCGTGCCGCTGCACGCCATCTGAACCAGTGCGACGTCGTCGTCTTCCAGCACGAGTACGGCATCTACGGGTCTAACGACGGGGAAGCCATCCTCGACATGGTCGACTTGGTCGAGCGACCCATCGTCGTCGTCCTGCACACCGTGGTCGGCAACCCGAACCGCAACCAGCGGAGAGTCATCGAAAGCCTCGGCGAGAGGAGCAGGCTGGTCGTCCTATCTGAGGCGGCGCGAACCGCGCTGGCCGGCCGATACGACATACCTCGCAGCCAGGTGGTGGTCATTCCCCATGGTGCGCACTGGCCCGCACAACCCCCGAGACCCGGTCCTCGCCACCAGCTCATCACCTGGGGCCTCCTCGGCCCGGGGAAGGGCCTGGAGCGCTCGATCGGTGCCATGCCCATGCTCCGGGACCTCGAGCCACGGCCGAGATACCGGATCGTCGGGCGCACCCATCCTGCCGTTCTGCGAGCCCACGGGCCGGTTTACCGGCAGCGTCTCCAAGCCCTGGTCCGAGAGCTCGGTGTTGCCGACATGGTTGAGTTCGTCGACCGCTACGTGGAAGACCACGAACTGCTTCAGATGGTGGCTTCCTCGGACATCGTCGTCATTCCATATGACAACCACGAGCAGGTCTCATCGGGGGTGCTCACCGAGGCGGTAGGCGCAGGACGACCGGTCGTGGCGACTCGCTTCCCGCACGCTGTGGAGCTCGTCGAGCCCGGGGCAGGCATCGTCGTCGAGCATGCCAGTGCAGCTATCGCAGCGGGGGTCCGCAGACTGTTGACCGTGCCCGAGGCATATGAGCGTGCCGTCTCGGTGGCCGCCGAAACGTCGGCCGCCCTCGCCTGGGAAGCCGCTGCCGACCGCCATGCGCGACTGATTCGCAGCCTCATCTGGCGGCGGGCCACCGCTTAGACGCGGGCTTGACCTCGACATAGAGCCACACGCGGCCACAATGATCGGGCCACTCATGTTCGAGCTGACCCGCACCAACCACCGCATATTCCCCGACGCGAGCCGCCTGGTCGCCCGGCCCTTCCTCCCCGACGGGCTCAACTTCGGAGGAAGCCTCGATCGGGTCGAACTGATCGTGGGACGGGTGCTCGACCTGTCGCCGGATGCTCGGCGGGCACTTCTCGAAGCCGCGCTGCGCCGATCGGCCGATCGCCATCGCGACATCGAGACGACCTGGCTCAGCCACTTCGGACAAGCGGCGGACCGGATTGATCGGCTCCACCAGATCTCAGACCACGACCTCCGTCTTCTCATCGGGTCCTACTTCACCCAGGCATACGCATACGAGGCGGCAGCGCTGACCAATCCCTCCATCGTGCCGCTTGGGGAGAGCGCCGACGGGTCGACCCGGTTCGTGATCAGTGCGAGGGCCATCGGGGAAGGGCACATCTCCTCGATTGCCTTCATCACCGGGTCGATCAACCGTTCGGGAGAGCTCAGCTTCGATCAACGTCACGCCACGGTCAGCAACGGCGCCCGAAAAGCGCCGGTCCACAACCGGGCTTCCTTCTCGAGGAAGCTGACCGAGCTGGAATTCGCCAACGAGGTGTCCGATCACATCCTCTCGCGGCTCCCGGAGCGATTCACCCCGGCGGAGCTCGACGCATCCCTGATCGCGGTCAAGAAGAACGACCTCGACCCCGTCTTCGTGGCCGACACCGTGAAGCGGGTCCACTGGCTGGCCGCCTCCAACTACGAGCTCGAATTCGACGAGCGATACCCGATCTCCGAGCACCTGATCTCCCCGGCCG
>JBFYOJ010000261.1:0-5219 GCA_041303885.1 Acidimicrobiia bacterium
TCGCCGCATCTTCGACGAGCTGGGCCTCGATACCGACGAGTAGGCCCGCAGCGACGGTCAGTTCGGGTAGGGATCCGAGGGACAGTTGTCCTCGACCGTGTAGTCCTCGCCGGCACGCTCGTACCGATAGGAGCATGCAGACGAGCCGTCGTTGACATCGAGGGTGAAGACGTCCTCGTCCCAGTTGTAGGAGCCCTCGCCGCTCAGCGCCAACCCATCCATGAGCGCACAGCTCTCCAGCACGAATCTGTCGCCGTCGTCGGTGGCCGATAGGGTGATCGTCCCGCCTAAGTTGCAGCCGATCGGGGTCTCGGTGACGGTGTCCCACCAGTAGTACTCGGGCAGGTAGAGGATCTCGAGCTCGATGGCGTCGAGCATCGACTCGGCGCTGTCGAAGCCGTCCAGTGAGGCGGGGAGCAGTGCGATGTAGTACCCGACCACGTCACCTTCGCACTGGGTCTCGTCCGGCGATGTCCCATCGAGGATGAAGGCGGTCACCGCCACGTCCGGGCAGGTATTCCCCCGACCGAAAGTCACGTGTGGCCCACCCTCCTGTGTGATCAGATAGCCCTGATCGAGACGCTGCGACACTGCCACACCCTGCTGGTACGGGGTGGCGGGGTCGGCCGTGGCGCCCAGCACTACGGTGGGTATGCCCGGCGCGGTGAGCGGCTCCGGGCGGTGGGTCTCTCCGGCCGACACCGGCCAGTAGGCACAGGGAAGATCGCCGTAGAAGATCGTCCCGAGGCGGGCCAACTCGACTTCTGCGCCCGCCTCGAAGAAAGCGCCTGCCTTCTCCTCGGCTGTGCCTCCCGGATAGGAGTAGTCCAGGCACTCCACTGAGTAGTAGATCGCATCCGACCAGGTCGGGTCCTCGGTGACCACTTCGTCGGCCGGGTCAACGCCGAGGTTGAGATAGAGGAGCCTCATCAGGGGGACGAGATCCTGGCGACCGGCATGGGCGGCAAGGGCGCGGAGGAACATCATTCGGTCGTCCTCCGAGTACATCTGGCCGCTGGCAACGACCTCGAGGTCACCGAGCCCGAACTCGCGGGTGTCGAAGCCGCCTCCGGGCAGCGGGTACGGGTGGGTGAGCGGCCCCTCGACCAGCAAGGCAACCATGCGGTCATAGGCATCGTTCGGGTCGATCTCCATGTCTGCGGCGCAGATCTCGTCGGCGGAGCAGAAGTCGAGCGTCGCCTGGAGCGAGTCGCCGAACGCCTCAGCCTGCTGCTCGAAGAATGCGAACCCCTCGAGGGTGAGATCCACGGTTCCGTCGAGGACCATGCGGGTGAGATGGTCGCCGTAGGAGGCGGCGTAGGTCTGTGCCAGTTGTGTCCCGTAGCTCTCGCCGTAGAGGACTATGTCGTCGAACCCGAACATCTGCCGGAACACCTCGAGGTCGGCGGCCGCCTGATCCGTCCCGAGGTAGGGGAGGGCCTCGGGGCTGCCCATCTCGGCGACACACTCCTCGGCAAAAGTCTCGCTCGCCGACGCCAGCGTCTCGCGATCCAGCCCGAGACCGGTCAGGGTGTCCACGCGGTAGTAGTCGGCAGCGGCGCTCGGGCAGGTGAGCCCGCCCGACATGGCCAGCCCACGCTGGTCGAAGAACACGATGTCATAGGAACCGGGTACGGCCGGGTCCAGGGCGGAGGTGTAGGAGTCGGCGGCGGCGATGCCCGAGCTCCCCGGGCCCCCTGTAGCGGTGACGAACGCCCCGAGGGAGTCCCCTGCCGCGGGCAGGACCGCGAAGGTCACCGCGATCGTGCCCGTGTTCGAAGAATCGAAGTGGTCGAGCGGCATGTCCAGGGTGACGCAGGTGAACTCCGAGTCGGGGCATGCTTCGCCGCCCAGGTCCTCGAGGATTTCCTCGGTCGATCGGACCGGGGGCGTCGTGGTCGTCGGCGAGGGCTTGGACGTGTCGGGAGCGAGCGTCGTGATCTGGCCGTCGGTGCTGTCGCTGCCGGTCGTTGTCGTGCACGCGGCAACCACGAGCAGAGCCAGCAGCCGCCTCCAACTCCTCACCGGACGGGATCGTAGGCGGTGAGGTCACGTCCAGTGGGCCTTCGGCCATACTCCCGGACGAGTGCCCAAGTTCCTCGCCCGACTCCTCGTCTTCGTCACATCTGCCGCGGTCCTGATCCTCGAGATCCTCGCCGGGCGGCTCCTGGCCCCCTATCTCGGGGTGAGCCTTCAGGTGTTCACAGGTATCATCGGGGTGATCCTGGCCGGGATTGCCGTCGGTGCCTGGGCCGGTGGGCGGGCAGCCGATCGTGGTGATGCGCGCCGACTGATTGGCCCGCTCCTCGTTGCAGGGGGCCTAACCGCAGTCGCATCTCCCCTGATAGTGGACCTGGTCGGCCCCGGTACCTCGACCGCGCCGATGTCCATTGTCGCAATGACAGCTCTGGCCTTCTTCGCGCCGGCTGCCGTGCTCTCGGCGGTGCCGCCGGTGGTGGTGAAGATCCAACTGTTCTCACTGGAGAGGACCGGTTCCGTTGTGGGCACCTATTCCGCCATCGGGACCGCAGGGGCTCTCTTCGGGACGTTTGCCACGGGGTTCGTGCTCATCGCCGCCTTCCCAACCAGGCCCATCGTCACCGGCGTCGGGATCACCCTCACACTGCTCGGATTGGCCCTTTGGCTCGGACGCACCGGGTGGGCGGTGGGGGCGACTCTGGGGGCCTTGGTGCTCCTGGTCGCCCTGCTGATGGAGTTCGGAGGCCCGTGCCAGTACGAGACGTCGTACCACTGCGCCGAGGTGGTGGTGGACGCCAACCGCCCGTCGGGCCGTTTGTTGGTCCTCGACGCGGCACGGAACAGCTACGTCGACTTGTCGGAACCCACCCACCTCGAGTTCCGGTACTTGAAGGTGATGGTCGACGTGATCGATGTCGAGAGCCCTCCGGGCTCTCTCGACGTGATCTCGATCGGGGGTGGCGGCTTCACACTGCCCGGCTATCTCGATGCCACCCGCCCGGGGACGGATCATGTGGTGCTCGAGATCGATGCCTCCCTCCTCGACATTGGCCGGACGGATCTCGGGTTCGGCGACGAGGCGACCGTGATCGTCGACGACGCGAGACGCTCGATCGAGGGGCTTCCGGTCGGGTCCGCCGACCTCGTGGTTGGAGACGCGTTCAGTGGGCTCACCGTTCCCTGGCACCTCACCACGGTCGAGTTCGTGGAGGAGGTCTCCGAACGGCTGGCTCCCGACGGCATCTACACCGTGAATGTGATCGACCGCGCCGATCTCGAGTTCGCCCGCGCCGAGGCAGCGACCCTTCTCGAGGTGTTCGAGCACGTCGCCGTGTTCGCGCCTCCCGACTATCTGGCCGGTGTGACCGGGGGGAACTTCGTGTTGGTTGCCTCCCGGGGGCCTATCGACATACCGGGTATCGAGGGTGCGGTCCGGGCGCGAGGCGGGACAGAGCTCGGGATCACCGGAGAACAGCTGCGCCGATTCGTCGATGGGGCGCTCCCCCTGGTTGATGACTTCGCCCCGGTCGACCAGTTGATTGCGGGGCTGTGACCCTTCCGGGCGCCTGGGTAGGGTTGACCCATGTTTCGAATCGTCAATCGGGAGCACTCCGCGATTCTCGACACGAGCTCGGGGGTCACTCTGATCGGGGCCGAGACGTCGGTCCTGGGTGAGGCCCGGCTCTTTGGCGGAGGGGCGTCCTACACCCGTCCCACCCGGGTCGAGGTCGCGAACGGCAGACCGATTCCCATCACCGACCATTTGATGATCGTGAGACTGGCGACGGCGGCGATCGTCGTGCTGGCCACCATCTGGAGGATGCTCAAATGACCGATATCAATGAAGTGGACATGGAGAGCTTGAGCTCGAGCATTTCGGAGGCTCTGACCGGGCTATTCGGAGCAGCATCACCGGAGACGCTCTTCTCCGTCCCCGCCCGGGCCGGCGACGACCTGATCATCAACGCGGTGGCATGGGAGCGGGCCGGCGGCTTCGGGTTCGGAGGCGGGCAGGGTCAGGGAGAGGCCGGCGAGGGCGGAAGCGGTGCGGGTGGTGGTGGCGGCGGGCTCTCGCAGGGACGGCCGGTGGCGGTCATCCGGGTCACCCCGACCGGGGTGGAGGTGACCCCGGTGATCGACTTCACCAAGATCGGGGTGACATTGCTGCTCGGTCTGGTCGGTGTTTGGAGTGCCCTCCGCCGCTGACCCGAGTCGAGAACCAGACGCAGACCTGGCCGTCGCTAGGGCTGTGCGGCTCTGCCTGAGTCAGGGTCGATCATCAGGGAGGACACGTCGACTGCCTCGAACGCCGAGCCGGGGATGTCCTTCAGCTCGTGGAGGATGTCGTTGTCCCATCTCGGGTCCGGGGCCCCGGAGATATACCAGGACGAGCCGTTGTCGGCGAGGATGATGCCGTATTCCTTGAAGGCGCGCAGGATCACCTGCACCTGTGGTGAGTAGCCCGAGATGTCGAACCCGGCCTTCATGCGGAATCTCTGCCCCATCGGTGGCAACGTCTCACTCGAATCGCTCGACGCGTCGTGCCGCGCCGGCCAGACGTGTGCCGATTGCGTCTGCGGAGCGGTGAACCTGATTGCGTGACCGATGTTCCCCGAGGCGACCTCTTCGAATCGGACCAGACCCGGGAAGATGGGAAGACCTGCCGCATCGGCCGACGTCCAGCCGTCCGGTCTCAGGTCGGAGGAGTCGAGCTCGTAGCGGGCACCGGATGCCGCCCGCCAGGAGGATCCGGGGCCTGGGTAGGCGCTGAACAGCTCGAAGAGCTCACATCGATACCTGTCGACCACCAGCGCGTGACGGTCGCCGGTCGCGTCCGGCCCTCCTTCGATGGGAGCGTTGGCCGGCACCGGGAATGGGCCGGGGTCCGACTCGTTCCCGTATGCGGTGTAGGTGATGGTGACCGCGGGGGTGCCTGCCGGAACCTCGACGTACGGGATGCCGATGGGGCTGTTCGACCCGGGTGGCCACACCCCGGAGCCGAAGTCGGGATGCAGGTGAGCCGAGGACCCGATCGACGCGAGGTACTGGGCGGACCGGGAGTGGACGGGAAGCTCATCGACGGGAGTGTTCCAGATGTCGTCGGCGGGGAATGTGGGGCATCGCGCGGGTGGTTTGTTGGGGGTGAGCTCGAGGGCTCGGGTGAGGAAGGTGGCCATCTGGTCGCGTTTGATCTTCTGGTCGGGGCAGAAGCGGGTGTTGGCGGGTGGGTTGCAGCCGAC
>JBFYOJ010000262.1:0-8417 GCA_041303885.1 Acidimicrobiia bacterium
TGGCCGAGGCGGCGGGCAAATTCGATCCAGACCGGACGGTGTTGCCGCTTGGTGACCCGAGCTTCTCCGGCGTGGCGGGCCGCACCATCGAACAGTCCGTGCCCGACTGGACGGTGGTCATGAATCCGAAGCCCCCCGAAGGGGCACCCAACGTGCTCATCGTGCTCATCGACGATGCCGGATTCGGCAACCCGGACACATTCGGTGGCATGATCTCTACCCCGGGCATGAGTCGGGTGCGTGACATGGGTCTGGCCTACAACCGTTTCCATGTGACGGCCATCTGCTCTCCGACACGTGCCGCATTGTTGACGGGCCGCAACCAGCACCGAGTCGGCTTTGGCAGCATCGCCGAGTACCCGGGGCCGTTCCCCGGCTACACCGCCGCGGTGCCCAAGAGCTGCGCTTCTGTGGTGCGCACGCTGAGGGACAACGGCTACGTAACCGGCGGCTTCGGCAAGTGGCATCTCACGCCGGACAATGTCCAGGGAGCCGCCGGACCGTTCGATCGCTGGCCCAGCGGCTGGGGGTTCGACCACTGGTGGGGTTTCCTCAGCGGCGCAGCCGGGCAATACGACCCGATCATCACCCAGGACAACGGTGTGATCGGCGTTCCCGAGGGCAAGCACGGTGGCCAGTACTACCTCCCCGATGACATCACCGACAAGACCGTCGAGTGGCTCCATGCCGTGCGAGCCCAAGACGCGGACAAGCCGTGGTTCGTCTACTACTCGACCGGGTCCGCTCACGCTCCTCACCATGTCGGCAAGGAATGGGCAGACAAGTACAAGGGCAAGTTCGACGATGGTTGGGACGCCTACCGGGAATCGGTGTTCGAGCGTCAGAAGGCGATGGGGATCATTCCTGAAGACGCCGAGCTCACCCCACGGCCCGACCTGTTCCCCGCCTGGGACTCGTTGAGCGACTCCGAGAAGAAGCTGTACGTCCGGCAGATGGAGGTGTTCGCCGGGTTCTCGGAGAACGCCGACTGGAACGTGGGGCGCCTCCTCGACGCGATCGAGGAGATGGGTGACCTGGACAACACACTCATCTTCTACGTCTGGGGCGACAACGGCGCCAGCATGGAAGGAACGATCACAGGCTCTTTCAACGAGATGACCTTCCTCAATGGAGTGCCGCTGACACCCGAAGAGCAGCTGGGGCTCATCGACAAGTACGGGGGTATCGAAGCCCTTGGCAGCATCGAAACCGCACCTCACTACGCATCGGCCTGGGCATGGGCCGGGAACACCCCGTTCCAGTGGGGGAAGCAGACCGGGAGCCACCTCGGCGGAACCAGGGACCCGATGGTCGTTGCCTGGCCGGAGAGGATCATGGCCCGCGGCGAGATCCGCTCCCAGTTCACCCACACCATCGACATCGGCCCGACCATCCTCGATGCGGTGGGCATCCCCGAGCCCAGGTTGGTCGACGGGATCGAACAGGAGCCGATGGATGGCACGAGCTTCGCTCACACCTTCTCAGACCCGGACGCCGAAGAGCGCCACACTGTGCAGTATTTCGAGTCGATGGGAAGCCGCGCCATCTACAAGGACGGCTGGTGGGCTTGTGCCAGGCTGGACCGAATCCCCTGGGACTTCTCCCCAGAGACCATGAAGCGCTTCGCACCAGGTGTCTACGACCCTGAGAACGACGTCTGGGAGCTCTACTACCTTCCCGACGACTTCTCCCAGGCGCGCAACCTGGCTGGGGAGAATCTCGAGAAGCTGGAGGAGCTGAAACAGCTCTTCTGGGCTGAGGCGGAGCGAAATCGGGTGTTGCCCCTGCTCGGTGGCATGTCGATCTTCTTCGGCATCCTGCCTCCGCTGCCCACGGTGACGAGGTTCACCTTCTACGGCGACGTCCAGAATGTCCAGCGCGGCATGGTGCCGAGGATCTACGGCCGCTCCTACGCCATCGAGGCGGAGCTGAATGTCCCCGACGGTGGGGCGGAGGGGGTCATCGTGGCCAATGCCGACGAGATAGGTGGTTTCGCCCTCTGGGTGGACTCCGAAGGCATCCTTCACCACACCTACTCGTTCCTGGGTGTCGAGACCTTCACCCAGGAGTCAACGGAGAGAATCCCGGCGGGAGATGTCTTCGTGAAGATGCTCTTCGAAGCCGACGCACCAAAACCGGGCACCGCGGGCACGGTGACCCTCTGGGTGAATGACCGCCAGATCGGCGAGGGCCGACTGGAGAGAACCGTGCCGGTGGCGTTCACGTCTTACTCGGGTATGGACATCGGACGGGACAACGGTCTCGTCGTCGATGGGCGCTACAAGAACGCGGCGCCTTATGAGTTCACCGGGACGGTGAAGAAGGTGGTCTTCGACCTCAAGCCGTCGTACCACGAGGACGAGCAGCATCTGCACGAGCATCTCGCGATGCAAGCGGTCGGCCAGGGTGCGAGCGGCTGAGGCCACCTGCCGGGCCAGGAGCCGAGGACTATCGCTCACTCGGGCTCATCGATGGGCCGATGCGAGTGATGGCCGACCTGCTCCGGTCGGGTCGAGAAGCTCCCGAGGCGATGGATCTGCTTCGAGCCGCGCCCGGCTGAGCGAAACAGCCGTTTTCCAGATTCATCCCCGACGGGTGATGCGGCAGGGGCCGAACGATGGTTGCCTGGGGAGCGAGTCTTGCTGAAAGGCCGCGACCACATGGTCGGGCCATGGAGAAAGGTGGTCGAAGATGAGCCTCAGAGGCAAAGGCGTGGTTCTGGTCGCGGTGCTGGTCCTTGTGGGCACCGCAGCCTGCGATTCGGATGATGGCGATCTCCTGGAGACGGCGAAGGCCGAAGTGTGCGATTCCGCTCCCGATTGGCAGGCAACTCTCGAGCGCGTGGCCAGTGCGGAGGAGGGCGACAGCACCCTTCAGACGGAGATCGATGAGCTCGCCACGGGCGTTGACGACGCTGCAGTGGCCCTCGCCGATGCCGGCGCCGACGCGATCGCAGATGCGGCCACATCCCTGGGCCAGACCGTCGACGAGATTGCCACGGCGCTCGCCGCGGGAGCCCCCGAGGCTGCCGAGAAGGCAACCGATGCGGCGACCCGTCTCGACGCGCTGACGACACTCGCCGAGTGTGACTCCTAGGGAGTCGGGACGCTGCGTGCCGGGCGGTGGAGTGTGACCGGATCGCCCAGACGCCGACTGTTCGACCGCGGGTCGTTGAAGAGCGATTCGACCGCGGGTCTCGTTCTCGGCGTCGAAAGCGTCCCGGATGGGCTCGCCAGTGGCCTCCTCGCCGGCGTCAACCCGGTCTATGGCCTCTACGCCCTGCTCGTCGGCACTCTGACTGGAGCCCTGTTCACCAGCTCGACCTTCATGGCCGTCCAAGCGACCGGGGCCATGGCGATCATCATCACCGACGTCGAAGCCATCCAGAGTGCAGAGGACCCCGGGAGCGCCCTCTTCACACTCTCCATCCTCACCGGGTTGGTCATGCTGGCCGCCGGGCTGCTCAAGCTCGGGTCGATCCTCAGGTTCGTCTCGAACGCGGTGATGATCGGGTTCATCAGTGCTGTCGGCGTGAACATCATCCTCGGACAGCTGGGCGATTTCACCGGCTACGACGGACAGGGCGCCAATCGTGTGGTCCGCGCTTTCGACACCATCTTGAACCTCGGACAAGCCGACCTCCCCACAATGGCAATTGGCACGACCACCATCGCGCTGATCGTCGCCCTGGAACGAACGCGATTGGGCTCGCTCGGGATGGTGGCGGCCATCGTCGTCACATCCGCCGCCGTCGCGGTCCTTGGACTCGACAGTGTGCAACAACTCGGGGACGTCGCCGACATACCAAACGCGCTACCGCGGCCAGCTTGGCCGGACCTGACTCAGGTGACCGCGCTGCTCATACCTGCCTTCTCGCTGGCCTTCGTCGGACTGGTTCAAGGGGCGAGCATCACCGCCAACTTCCCCAATCCCGACGGGACCTACCCAGATGCCTCGCGTGACTTCGTGGGACAGGGCGTCGCCAACGTGGCAACCGGTGTGTTCCAGGCAATGCCGGTGGGTGGCTCCATGTCTGCGACATCGCTCGTGAAGTCCGCCGGGGCGAGGACCAAGCAAGCCCTGATCATCAGCAGCATCGTTATGGCGGTCGTGATCCTGCTCTTCGCCGATCTGGTCGCGAGGGTCGCCATGCCCGCCCTCGCCGGGTTGCTGATGCTGGTCGGGTACCAAACCATCAAGCCCGGAGATCTGATGTCGGTGTGGAAGTCAGGGAGAATGCAGGCGGTCGTGCTCGCGGTGACGTTCTGGCTGACCATGCTCATCCCCCTTCAATACGCGGTGCTGGCCGGGGTAGCCCTGTCCGTGGTGCTCCACGTGATCCGACAGTCCAACAAGGTGACGATCAGGCAAAGGGTCTATGAGCCCTCGGGCGCCGTCGTCGAGAAGGACCCACCCGCGTCGCTTCCGCCGGATGATGTGATCGTGCTCCAACCCTACGGGAGTCTCTTCTTCGCCTCGGCCCCCATATTCGAGCGACAGATGCCGGAGGTGACCGGTGCCTCGCGGAACACGGTGGTGATCCTTCGCCTGCGAGGCCGAAGCGATCTCGGCACTACCTTCATGGACGTCTTGCGAAAGTATGCCCTCGCCCTGCAGTCCGTCGGCAGCAAGCTGCTGCTGGTCTCCACGGACAAACAGCTCGAGGAACAGCTCATGGTGACGGGTGTGACGGCGACCATTGGCCCCGACAACATCTACTCCGGCAGCGAGCGCCTCGGAGCGACGATCGAACGGGCATACGCCGACGCCACCGCCTGGGTGGAGACAAACCAAGCCCCCGGGGCGGGAACGGAGTGACGAGAATGATGCACAACACACTCTCCGGAGAGCGCTGATGACCGCTTCCGTCGTAGCCACGATCGCCTTCCTCGTCCTGGGGTGGGCGGTGATCTCGGGGGCTCTGGCCCGTCACGACATCACGGGGCCCCTCATCTTCTCGGTGTTCGGATACGTGCTGGCCAACCCGGACTGGGGGCCTATCCCGATCGACGTGGAAGCAGCGTCCATCCATCTGCTCGCCGAGGCGACCCTGGCCCTCGTCCTCTTCTCGGATGCCTCCAGGGTGAATCTCACCGAGCTGCGAAAGGACGTCTCCCTGCCCCTCCGCCTGCTCGGCGGAGGGCTTCCGCTCACCCTCATCCTCGGTGGTCTGGTGGCTGCGTTCATGTTCGGGGAGTTCACCTGGGCACTGGCCGGTTTCGTGGCTGCCGCCCTGGCTCCCACCGATGCTGCTCTCAGTGTGCAGGTGATCAACGACGAGCGGGTGCCGATGCGACTGCGAAGAGGGCTCAACGTCGAGAGCGGGCTCAACGATGGGATCGTCACGCCGATCGTGACCTTCACGCTCGCAGTCGCTGCCAGCCAACTCGGGATCGTCGCCGAGAGCGAGTCGTTCGCGGCAGGCGCAGCATTGCGTGAGCTTGGTTTGGGGATCGTCGTGGGCATAGCCGTCGGGTTCGTCGGCGCCGCGTTGATAAGCGCAGCTTCTCGCCGAGACTGGATCGCACCGGGTGGTCGTCGGCTGGCCACCCTGGCGACGGCAGTCGGTGCCTTCGCCATCGCCCTCGCCATCGATGGCAATGGCTTCATCGCTGCCTTTGTCGCAGGCATCGCTTTCGGAGCCACCCTGGACAAGAGCGTGGTCGAGGTCGAGCAGGCGACCCAGCTTTCCGAGTTGGGTGGCGAGCTCCTCGCCCTGGTCGTGTGGTTCTTCTTCGGGGCGACGCTGGTCCCGATTGCCTTCGACTACATCGATGCGCGGGTGATCGGTTACGCCCTCCTCAGCCTCACGATCCTCCGCATGCTGCCAGTCGCCCTGGCGATGTCACGGTCAGGGCTGGGCCGAACCGATGTCATCTTCCTCGCCTGGTTCGGGCCGAGAGGCCTGGCATCGGTTGTGTTCGCCTTGCTGGCCCTCGAGGAACTGGGGACTGACCACGAAGTCGTCGGCCAGGCGGTCGCGGTCGTCGCGTTGACGGTGCTCTTGAGTGTGGTCCTTCACGGGATCACAGCCGGTCCGGCCGGTCGTCGCTTCGTTCAGACGGACTCGGTCGAAGTGGGGAACTCGTCTCGCCCCCGCGCCCGCCCCAGCGGTGTCCAACGCCGGGTGGTGCATCCCGGATCCACCAACGACGCCTGAGATTTCGGCCGGGGCGGCCGGCAGGCTCCAGTCCCGCTTTTTAACCCCGATCGGATGATGACATCGGTTCGGCCCAGCGTGTATTCGATAGCCTGGGATCCCCGGTCGCCCAGATCCCGTCAACCCACTCGAAGGAGTAGCGCATGGCCATCGTCGAATACGAGCAAGGAACGACTTTCCCGGGGCGGATCGGTCTCACCGCTCAGGAGTCGGAGCCGGCCTGGCCGGCTCCGATTCGGGCAAGAGATGGTGCGCCCAATGTCCTTTTCTTCATTCTCGACGACGTCGGTTACGGACAGCTGTCCGCGTTTGGTGGGCTGGTAGAGACTCCCAACATCGACCGCGTTGCAGCGATGGGTCTCCGCTACGCCAACATGCACACGACCGCTCTCTGCTCACCCACTCGGGCCTGCGTGTTGACGGGCAGGAACCATCACTCCAGTGGTGTGGCATCGATAATGGAGACGTCAACGGGGTTTCCGGGCTATGACGGCCGGATGCCGTTTGAGAACGGGATGTTGTCCGAGATGCTTCTCCCGCACGGTTACAACACGTTCTGCGTGGGCAAATGGCACCTGTCGCCATCGGAGGAGAACACGGCAGCGGGGCCGTTCCATCGCTGGCCGCTCGGCCGTGGGTTCGAGCGCTACTACGGGTTCCTGGGTGGTGAGACCAAC
This sequence comes from Acidimicrobiia bacterium, assembly GCA_041303885.1. Classification (GTDB taxonomy): domain Bacteria; phylum Actinomycetota; class Acidimicrobiia; order Spongiisociales; family ZC4RG35; genus JARDZU01. The sequence goes on from JBFYOJ010000262.1 coordinate 6,838, forward strand.
CAGTGGTACCCGGAGCTGACCGAGGACAACCGGTCGATCGAGCAGCCCAGCCTGCCCGAGGACGGCTATCACCTTTCCGCCGATCTCGCCGATCAGGCCATCGCCATGATCCTCAACTCTCACGTCAACGCACCCGAGAAGCCGTTTTTCCTCTATTACGCCACGGGTGCAGGCCATGCGCCGCACCACGTGTCGACCGAATGGGCCGATCGCTACAAGGGCAAGTTCGACGATGGGTGGGATGCCTACCGAGAGAACGTGTTCGCCCGTCAGAAGGAGATCGGGCTGCTGCCTGAGCATGCGATTCTCCCCGAACGCGACCCTGACGTACCGGAGTGGGACTCCCTGTCCGAGGACGAGCGTCGCCTCTACTCCCGGATGATGGAGGTCTACGCAGGGTTCGTGACATACACCGACCACCATTTCGGGCGGATCCTCGACATGCTGGAGAAGATCGGAGAGCTGGACAACACACTGATCATGATCCTGTCCGACAACGGCGCCTCCGCCGAAGGTGGGCCGCAAGGCTCGGTCAACGAGATGCTGTTCTTCAACAACGTCGCCGAGAGCCTCGAGGCGAACCTGGCCCAGATCGACACTCTGGGTGGACTCACCAGCTACAACCACTATGCCTGGGGCTGGACCTGGGCCGGTGACACCCCGTTCCGACGGTGGAAGCGCGAGACGTATCGTGGCGGCGCTACCGACCCGTTCATCGTGGCATGGCCCAAAGGCATCGAAGGCACGGGCGAGCTCCGCTACCAGTATGCCCACGCCATCGATATGGTCCCAACCGTCCTGGACGCGCTCGGGCTCGAGGCACCCAAGGCCGTGCGGGGGGTGGCGCAGAGCCCGCTCGAAGGTGTGAGTTTCGCCCATTCGTTCAACGCGGCGGATGCGCCCACCCGGCATACCACCCAGTATTTCGAGATGTTCGCTCACCGCGCCATCGACCATGACGGGTGGCGAGCGGTGTGCCCCTGGCCAGGCCCCAACTTCACCGAGGCAGCGAAGCGAGGACGACAATTCGGCTCGCCGACACCGCCCGAGGTGCTGGCCGAGCTCGAGGCCGAGGATTGGGAGCTCTATCACATCACCGAGGATCCGGCGGAGTCACGGGACGTCGCCGCCGACCATCCCGAGAAGCTGAGGGAGTTGGTCAGTCTGTGGTGGGTCGAGGCCGGCAGATACAAGGTTCTCCCGCTCGATGGGAGCGTGCGTGAGCGTCTCATGGCGGAACGACCCCAGACTTCGCCTCCGAGGTCGAAGTTCGTGTACTACCCGAACCTGGGCATGGTTCCTGCCTTTGCCACTCCCCCGGCGTTGAACCGCCCCCATTCGATCGAAGCCGACGTGGAGGTACCGGGGGCCGGGGCTGAAGGAATCCTGCTCGCTCAAGGTGGCGCCGCCGGTGGCTTCTGCTTCTACATGAAGGATGGACGCATCCGCTACGCGCTCAACTACGTGGCCCGCGACAGGTTCGAAGTCGCGTCTGAGAGCGCCGTGCCGGAGGGCCGTCATCTCCTTCGCTTCGAGTTCGAGCCAACCGGCAAACCCGACTTCACCGTCGGAAAGGGGTC
>JBFYOJ010000263.1:0-17126 GCA_041303885.1 Acidimicrobiia bacterium
GAGGCGGTGCGCTTCCTCCAACTCCCGCGGCGTGACCGGGACGCGGAATCGTGATCTCTGCTGGAGAACCCGTCCACCTTCGGTCACGATCACTATGAGGACCTGATCGGCAGTGACCTGGACGCTGTGCAGGGCGCGGACCCTGTCACCAACCAGCCCTGGCGCCACGACCACAGCGGGCAGGTCGGTCACGTCGGCGAGAAGGTCGGAGGTTGCCTTGAGCAGCTTGGAAAGCTCGAGGTGCACCTCACCGAAGAAGTTGTTGATCTTGGCCTGAGCCGCCGAGCGGAGACGACCAGGGCCGAGATGATCGACGTAGTAGCGATAGGCGGCCGCCGTTGGGATCCGGCCCGCCGAGGTGTGCGGCTGGATCACATAGCCCTCCACCTCCAGTGCGGCAAGGTCGTTGCGCACCGTGGCAGTGGATACCGAGAGGCGGGCACGCTCGACGATGGCGCGTGAGCTGACCGGCTCACCGGAGCGGATGTGCTCTTCCACGAGGGCACGGAGGATCTCAGAGCGACGATCTTCGAGCATTTTCCTGTCTAGAGGTTATCGGCGTTTGCCGGATCCACCCACCCTTCCGGTGGTTCCAGGTCGAGCACCTCCCGATGCACCTCGTCGGTGAGCAGAGGACGGCCTACCACCAGCCTCCCCTCGCGCACCTCGATCACGTGCTCCCGCACCAGGAGGACGCCGGCCGGCGTCCCGAGCAGGGCTTCCACACCCGGTCCGGGGGCAACACCCGCCGAGCGACGCAGCCCAACGAAGAGCCGATCCACCTCGCCGTCCCAACCAGTCACCGGCTCGGATCCCGCGGTCGGCCTGGCCCCTCCCTCCACCCGGTCGATGTATGTCTCGAGTCGTCGGACGTTGTGGCTTCGCAACCCGTGGCGGAAACGATGGGCGCCATTCCCATAGGCTTCGTATTGGCCTTGTGCCCAGACTGTCAGGTTGTAGCGGCACTCGTGACCGGGCTTCGCCCAGTTGGAGACCTCGTAGCGCTCCAGACCGGACCCGGAGAGGATGGAATCCGCCCGTTCGTAGCGATCCGCCTGCACATCGGGATCGGGCGCCTCCGCCCCGGCCTTGACCTCACGATTGAGGACGGTTCCCGGCTCCACGGTGAGGGCGTAACACGAGATGTGGTCCGGATGACAGGCGAGGGCAGACCTCAGCGTGTGGTCCCACGATTGGTCGGTCTCGACCGGGGTCCCGAAGATCAGGTCGAGGGAGAGATTGTCGAACCCGGCAGAGCGGGCACTCTCGACAGACCTGACCACATTGGCTGCCTGATGCCGTCTGCCGAGTCGTAGCAATACAGCGTCGTCGAAGCTCTGGACACCGAACGAAACGCGATTGAAGCCCAACTCCAGCAGATGGTCGGCCCGCTCCCGGCTGAAGTCCTCCGGGTTGGCCTCGAGGGAGACCTCCGCTCCCGGTGCCAGGTCGTGGTGCCGGATCAGGGCGCTGAGAACCCGACCGAGCAGGGCTGGATCGACGTGACTTGGCGTACCACCACCGAAGTAGATCGACTCGAGCGGAGCCCATGCGTCCGACAGCCCGATCTCGGTGACGACGGCATCGATGTACCGCGCAGCGAGATGTTCCGCCCCGGCCACCACGGCAAAATCGCAATACGGGCACACCGCCGAGCAGAACGGGATATGGACATAGGCAGCGGGGGCGCTGGCGTGGCGGTCAGGGTCGAGCCGGCTCATGTCTCGTCGTCCACCCGAAGGGCGGCCACGAACGCCTCCTGGGGGACCTCGACCGACCCCACCATCTTCATCCGCTTCTTGCCTTCCTTCTGCTTCTGAAGCAACTTCTTCTTGCGGGTGACGTCACCGCCGTAACACTTGGCGATCACGTCCTTCCGCTTGGCCTTGACCGTCTCCCGGCTGATGACGCGGCCCCCGATCGCAGCCTGGATCGGGACATCGAACATCTGCCTCGGGATCAGGCCGCGGAGGCGGGTGGTCATCGTCTTTCCGTAATCTGTGGCCTTGTCTCGATGGACGATCGCCGAGAACGCGTCGACCGGCTGGCCGTTGAGCAGGATGTCGACTTTGACCAGGTCTGCCTCCTTGTAGTCGGCAGGCTCGTAGTCCAGGGATGCATAGCCCTTGGTCCTCGACTTGAGCAGATCGAAGAAGTCGAAGACGATCTCGGCCAGCGGGATGCGGTAATCGAGCTCCACGCGCTCGGGGCTCAGATAGCTCATGTTGCCCAGCTCCCCCCGCTTGGTGGTGACCAGCTCCATGATCGGGCCCACGTACTCGCTCGGAGTGAGGATCATCGCCCGCACATACGGCTCGGACACCCCCGATCTGACCCCGGCGTCGGGTAGGTCTTGGGGTGACTTGATCTCTCTGATGCTCCCGTCGGGCATGGTCACGTGATAGGCGACCGATGGTGCGGTCGCCACCAGATCGAGGTCGTACTCCCGTTCGAGGCGCTCCCGAACGATCTCCATGTGAAGCAACCCGAGAAAACCCACCCGGAACCCGAAACCGAGGGCTCGGCTGGTCTCGGGCTCCCACATCAGCGAACCGTCATTGAGCCGGAGCTTCTCCAAGGCTTCCCGCAGCCGTTCGAAATCGTCGCCATCGGTTGGGAACAGACCCGAGAACACCATCGGCTTCGGCTCGGCATAGCCGGGCAGGGGCTCTCGGGCGGGGCTGGCGGCGTCGGTGAGGGTGTCCCCCACCTTGATCCGGTCGATCTCCTTCACCCCCGTGATCAGATAGCCCACTTCACCTGCTTCGAGCACGGCCACCGGACGTGCCGCCGGCGTGAGGACTCCGATCTCGGCGGCGTCATGCCCCTCGCCGGTTGCCATGAATTTGACCCGAAAGCCGGAGCGGAGCCTGCCGTCGACAACGCGGACATAACAGACGACACCGCGGTAGGCGTCGTAGTAGGAGTCGAACACGAGAGCGCGGAGGGGCCCGTCGGGATCCCCTGCGGGAGGTGGGACCTGGGCGACGAGCCGCTGCAACAACTCGTCGACCCCCTCACCGGTCTTCGCAGAGAGCCTCACGATGTCTGCGGGGGCGCCCCCGATGACATTGGTGATCTCACCGGCCACACGGTCCGGGTCGGCGGCAACGAGGTCGATCTTGTTGATGGCCGGGATGATCTCCAGACCTGCGTTCACCGCCATGTACGCATTCGCCAGTGTTTGGGCCTGCACCCCTTGGGCAGCGTCGACCAGCAACAAGGCCCCCTCACATGCCGCCAGGGACCGGGAGACCTCATAGGAGAAATCAACGTGACCGGGGGTGTCGATCAAGTTGAGCACGTACTTCTGACCGTCTTCCGCAACGTGGTCGAGACGGACGGTCTGGGCCTTGATCGTGATCCCGCGCTCGCGCTCGAGGTCCATCGTGTCCAGTACTTGCTCCCGCATCTCGCGTTCGGTGACCGCGCCTGTCTTTTCGAGGAGACGATCGGCGAGCGTCGACTTCCCATGGTCGATATGGGCGATGATCGAGAAGTTGCGGATGCGCGTTTGATTGGTCACAGGCGTGCGGGGAGTTCCATTGTACCTTGCCCCGCCGCCCTGCTACCGTGCCCTTTCCGGCGCAGACGTGTCTGCGGAGCGCCGATTCCCCATCGGATAAGAGTCCTTCAACATGGCCAACATCAAGTCTCAGATCAAGCGCAACCGCCAAAATGAGGTGCGGCGCGTCAGGAACAAGTCGGTGAACAGCGGTCTCAAGACCAGTGTCAAGAAGGTCGAAGCCGCCGCCACTGCGGGTGAGCCAACCGACGACCTGTTCAAGGATGCCCAGTCGAAGATCGACACTGCGGTCTCCAAGGGCGTCCTCCACAAGAAGACGGCGGCTCGGAAGAAGTCGCGCCTGGCAAAGAGGGCCACAGCCTGAACTCATTGCGGGGTTCGCAATAAGCGGGCCGCGCCAAAGGGCGGCTACCCGTACCAGCGGCACAGAGCGACAGTCAGCCGCTCCAAGGTCACACGATGCACATCTTCGGGGTAGGACTTGACCACCCGGTCGGCTCGGACCAGCGCCTCCTGAGCTCGTCGCAGTGACGACTCCCTCACCCTTCCTCGCTGATTCCAGAACCTGGCCGAGCCGCGATCCCCGGAACGGGCTCCGACCCATTCCCTGAAGGTCGGCTCGTCCGGGGCGGCGGCGGCCAGTGCTCTCTTCTTCAGATCCGACTCCACCGCGGCCAGGAAGACGAGTGGATGCCCGTGAACCAGGAAGTCGGAGAGCCTGCGAAGGGCCTCCCCCACCTCGCCCTTGGATATCGCATCGGTGATCAGGAAGGTCGGTTCGTCGGGCCGGTTCTTGAATCGGTCGAGGACCAGTTCCTTGGTGATCTTCCCACTTGTCTGCTCCAGCTGATCCAGCGCCTGGCCCATCGCTGCGATGTCGGTGCCGAACCGTTGCAGAATGGCCTTGTCGGCACCTTTCTCGAAGACGAGGCCCCGATCCCGGACTTCGGCATCCAACCATTGCCCCGCCTGGCGCTCCCACATCTTGGCCACCGATTGGGACGTCCCGAGCTCTTTGACCAGGGCCGGGAGCGGCTTGGGCAGCGAACCGGCGGCCAGGAACACCACCTCCAGGGTGGAGAGATCAGCGGCGCGGATCAGCTCGCCGAGCAGCTCTCCCTCTCCAACCTGCAGATTCTCGGCATCGACCAGCTCCAGGCCCTGGGTACCGCCGAACAGTGACCCGGATTGGAGCAGAGGTATCACCGGCTCCAGCTCGGCTCTGAGGGCACCGTCGCCCTCCTCCCCGGCTCCCCGACCCGGCACGTCGACCCGGAGGACATCGGATCGCTCCAGACCGGCCCGAGCGAAGTATTGGGCTGCCCCATCGAGCATCTGCTGGCGCTCCCCAGGCCCCGCATTGGAGGGGGCTGAGATCAGGAGCAAGGCCATGGGGTGAATGTAACCGGTGGATGGGATGGATCTGGGCGAAGGACACGGCGATCAAGGAACGGCTCTGCCGAAAAGCCTGGCCAGATCGCAGGCGACAGCGACGTCGTGGACCCGGATGATGTCTGCCCGGTGCTCCAGGGCCAAGGACATGTACGCAATGACCCGGTGGAAGTCCCGCTTCCGGGGGTTGGGGATCAGCAGCGGCCTGTCGAGCTCGCGGAGCCTCTCCGAATCGGCGATCACCTGGAGTTGCATCCTGGTGTACGCCTCGTAGTCACCTCGATAGTTGAGTGCGATCCCGGGGTCGAGGATCACGTTCTCGATGCCGGCCATCGCCAGCTCGGCGAGTAGATCACGGAACCCGTCGGCCGTCCTCGCCGCCTTGTCCTCGAGAATCTCGATCTCGCCGACGTCGTGGGGGTTCTCACCTTCCACGTAGACCGCAACCGCCGCCACTCCGGTCGCAGATACCACGCTGCGCATCTCCGGGTCGGCGAGCCCACCCGTGTCGTTGATGATCACCGCGCCCGCGGTCACCGCCGCCGCGGCGACGTCGGGTTTCCAGGTGTCGATCGCCACCAGGTGGCCCTCGGCGGCAAGAGCCTCGATCACAGGCACCACTCTCGACACCTCGTCGGCGGTGTCGATCGTCGGGTTGTCGAAATGTGATGACTGACCACCGACGTCGATGAGAGTGGCTCCCCAGGATCGGTAACGGTCCGCCATCAGAAGCGCCTCATCGACAGAGCGGGCGATGGTGTGTGTATTCCTCGAATCAGGCGAGACGTTGATGACGCCCATCACATAGGTGGCGCTCCCCAATGGAAGCGTCGTTCTGCCCAGGTCCAGGTGATCCGGCACCTGCCCAGTCTTCCATCAACCCATCGGCACCACCACATCACCAGTCACGTCGGTCCGGTGCACCACACCGCCGCTGTCCTCGAGGGTCTCGATCACCATGTCGGAGGGATGGCCGAAGTCGTTTGGGCCGACCGGGATGACAGCAAGGTCCGAGCCGACGCCCACCAGCCAGTCCAGATCGGAAGTCCTCGCCCCGTGATGCGGGACCTTGAGCACGTCGGCACGAAGGCCCACCAACTCTCTCTGCGCGATCTCTTCGATATCCCCGGAGAGGAGCATCGACCGAGCGGCTGATTCGACCATGACGACGATGCTCTGGTCGTTGGGCGAGGCGTAGCGGCGAAGCGGGCCCTCGACGGTCAGCGTCAGCTCACCCAAGGCCCACTGCTGTCCGACGGATGGGCGCTCGACCGGGACGTCAATAGCGAGGAGACGAAAGAACTCGTCGGCCGCGGCAGCGCGTTGCGGCTCTGGATCCGCCCACACCTCTCCCACGGAGACCCTCCCGATCAGACCGGTCAGCCCGGCGGCGTGATCGGCGTGGACATGGGTGAGTATCACCAACTCCAGACGGTTCACGCGATATCGCCTGAGAGCGGAGATGAGACGGACCGGGTCCGGGCCACCGTCGACCAGGGCATAGTGGCCGCCACCTCCCGAGACGAGGATTGCGTCACCCTGGCCAACGTCGAGGACGACCACACCCGGGCTGGGAGGCTGCTCGCTCTGGCCGAGGATGAGAACGGCCGCGAGGAGCCCGGCCGTCACGGCCACGCCTCCTCTGAGACGGGGAAGAACGAAGAACAGCAATACCAGGCTTGCCGATGTCAGCAGCCCAAGCCAGCCGATCTGTGGCCATCCCGAGGCAAACCTGGCGAGCCAGAGGACGAGACCGGCCAGCCACGCCCCGGCCGTGGCGAACTGACCCGGCCCGACCATCCCGACCACACCAAGGACGGTCGACAAGGCCACCATCGGAGCGGCGGCGAGGTTGACGAGCGGCGAGAGAAGCGGCATCAGGCCGAAGTGGGCGATGAGCAAAGGGGCCACCCCGACCTGCGCTCCGATTGCCACGGTCAGTGTCCGGAGACGCCTGTCCACCGGCCAGCGGGCTCCGACCATGACTCCTGCAGCAGCGGCAACCGACAACTGGAAGCCCGGGTTGGTGACCAGCTCCGGCTCGAGCAGTACCAATCCGATCACAGCGGCCGACAGGATCTGCCATGCCTCCAGACTCACCCCGACAAGTCGGCCGGCGAGGCCGATTCCGGCCATGACGGACGCCCGCAATACGGACGGCTCGAATCGCGTCGCAGCAGCGAACACGGGGAGGACGAGGAGACCGATGACAGCTCGGCGACGGGGACCGACACCGATCGGGCCGAGGGCGATGAAGACGACAGCGAGGAAGAGTGCGACGTTGGAGCCGCTCACCGCGGTGAAGTGGGACAGACCGGATCGACGCATTGCCTCCTCGTCGATTGCAGCGATCCCGTCGGTGTTCCCCACCAGGAACCCGGCCAGCAGTGCTCGGCCGCCCACCAATGGCGTGAGACGGGTCGAAACGCGCTCACGAATCGCGTTTCCCAACGACATGATCGGCGAGGTCGGTCCACCGATGACTTCGAATTGACGGACCCGGACAGTGCCGCGATGTTGCCGCCCCCCAACCGTCCCCGGCTCACCGGTGGCCAGCCCATCCAATCGAACCAGGTCCCCCCGGGCGGCCACGGCGTCCGGTGGGAGGTCGGCGAGGATCGCACCATCCTCCAACGCGATCAGCGCGTACGGGCCGTATCGCCCGGAGAGGACGTCGGTGGCCATCATTCCCTGACCGGAGATCGGGCCCGGCGGCACCGGATCCACGGGAGCAGACGCGCCCCAGACCGCAAGTCCCGTCGCGGTGACGATCATGGCGACTACCGCATGCCCTCTGAGCGACAACCAGAGGACGGGAATCGCCACGAGGAACAGCGCCGGGGCCCACGATGACACGACGAAGGCTGTTGCACAGGCCGCTCCGGCGCAGGCGAGCCACGGCCGCGATACCGGAGGAGGCAACGCGGGATGCTCGGAGATCAAGGCACGCTGACCAGGTCCCGAATCGCGGCCAGCTTCGCCTCCCCGATGCCCGGCACCTCGAGCAAGTCCTCGACGGTCTGGAACGGGCCGTTCGCCTCGCGGTGGGCTGCTATTCGCTCGGCCAGCACCGGCCCCACCCCGGGGAGTGCCTCCAGGGTGGCTGCATCCGCCCGATTCAGCGATATCGGGCCGCCACTGCCCACGCTCCCATCCGAGACTGCGATCTGCTCGCCCGGCCCTGGGATCTCGATGTGGTCACCATCGAGGACCGGCGCGGCGAGGTTGACCGCTTCGAGCAACGCCCCCTCCAGTGCTCCCCCGGCTGCCGCTACCGCGTCGGCCACTATCGAGCCCTCGGCGATCCGGACGACGCCGGGCGTGGCCACCCATCCCGACACGTGGACCCCGAGAGTCTCAGGGTGCGGCTCGCCGGCAATGCTGCCGGCCGATGTCGAAGTAGCGGGTTGTGGATCGGCCGATGTGCCCAGGCCCGCCCCGACGAGCACCGCGGTCAGGGCCAAGCCCAACACCATCGCTTGTGTCCTGCCCAACTACCCCACCCATCAGCCCAACTGATGAATACCTACCAAGCGGGGCGCGGGTCGGGAAGACCGTCGTATTGTCCCGGCATGCTCGACATCCGCCGTTATCGCGTCGAACCCGGGGAAGCCGCCGCGATCCGGTCACGCGACTCACAGTCCAAGCAGGGCTTCGAGGGTGAGAAGGACGAGGGACAGGAGGCGCTCCCGACCCTCAACTACGAGCTCGCCGATCTGCAAATCCGACTCTTCGCCGAATCGAAGCAGAAGCTGCTCGTGGTGCTGCAGGCGATGGACACCGGTGGCAAGGACGGCACCATCCGCCACGTCTTCAGCGGGGTCAACCCCCAGGGAGTGCGGGTTTGGAGCTTCGGTGTGCCGACCGACGCCGAGTTGGCCCATGACTACCTATGGAGGGTTCATTCCCGGACACCCGAGAACGGGATGATCACTATCTTCAACCGCTCCCATTACGAGGACGTCTTGGTCGTCAGGGTGAAGAACCTGGTGCCCGAGGACCGCTGGCAGAAGCGGTTCGACCACATCGTCGAATTCGAGAGAATGCTCTCCGACGAAGGGACGACCATCGTCAAGCTGTTCCTGCACATCTCGAAGGAGGAGCAGAGGGAGCGGCTCCAGGCCCGTCTCGACGACCCGTCCAAGCATTGGAAGTTCTCGTTGGGGGACCTCGACGACCGGAGCCTGTGGGACGACTACGTCGATGCCTATGAAGACGCAATCACCCGGACCTCGACCAAACATGGCCCCTGGTACGTTGTGCCCGCGGATCGCAAGTGGTACCGGAACCTGGTGGTCTCGACGATATTGATCCAGACCCTCGAAGGAATGGACCCGCAGTACCCGCCCGACCCCGATCTCGCCAGAGTCGTGGTCGAGTAGGGCCGATCACTCGAAGATGGCGGCGAGCCGTCGTGCCTCCTGCTCGAGGCCGATATCCAGGTAGGCCTGCCGATGCCCGATCCCTTTGAACCGCCCCCTGAGGTAGTCGCCCAGATAACGGCGCAGGAAACCGAGCACTCCCAAGTCGTGCCATTGCCGCACATGCACCAGCTCGTGGACCAACAACCCGCCGCTGGTGCTCAGTGAGTCGATGAGGAGACCCGGGTCGATGTAGATCCTGTTGCGAAGGGTCATGGCATGAATCCCTTTGCCCCAGAGTCGCCGTAACAACGCCGGAGCCGGGAGAACCTCGACGAACTCGGGTCGAACCGGGTGGATGAGCAGCCGGACGCGGAAGGCGTCGAGCCCGCTCGCGGTCAGGAGCCGTGCCGCGTTCACCCCACCACGAAGTTGATCAGATTCGGGGGCCGGGCGATCACCTTGCGCACGGGCGCTCCATTGATCCAACCCTGGACTTTCTCCAAGCCCAGAGCGAGATGCTCGGCCTCCTCGGCGGAGATGTCGGCGGGGACGTCGACGCGGTCGCGCACCTTGCCGTTGACCTGGACGACCATCGTGATGGTCGACACGGCCACCAGGCTCTCATCCCAGGTCGGCCATGGCTCGAGCGCCAGCATCGACTCGTGCCCCGTTCGTTCCCAGAGCTCATGCGCGATGTGCGGCGCCATCGGTGCGAGCAGCTTGATCAAGATCTCCACCACCTGATCGAACGTCGATCGGCTCACCCCTTCGCGCGTCGCGGAGATGAGCCGGTTGGTAAGAGTCATCAACTGCGGGATGGCTGTATTGAAGGCGAACCGCTCGATGTCCTCCGTGACCTTGCGGACCACCCGATGCGCCTCGGAGAGAAGATCCTCGGATAGCGGGCCGTCGCCCACCCCGGCCTCGGTGACCACGCGGAACAGCCGCTCGAGGAACCGGGATGTCCCGTCCACCCCGTTGGTATCCCAGGCGGCGTCGTCGGTCGGAGGCCCCATGAACAGGTGGTAGAGGCGAAGCGCGTCGGCGCCGTGGGTCTCGAACAGGTCGAGAGGGTCCACCACGTTTCCCTTCGATTTCGACATCTTCGCCCCGTCGAGGGTGATCATCCCCTGGGTGAACAGGCGGGCGAACGGCTCCTGGACCGGGGAGAGCCCCATGTCGGCCAACACCTTCGTGATGAACCGGGCGTAGAGGAGGTGGAGCACGGCGTGTTCCACTCCACCGATGTACTGGTCCACCGGCATCCAATAGGCGGCGCGACCGGGCTCGAAAGCCACCGCATCGTTCCGGGGATCGGTGAATCGTAAGAAGTACCACGACGAATCGACGAAGGTGTCCATCGTGTCGGTCTCTCGGCGGGCCTCACCACCACACGCAGGGCAGGTTGTCGCGACCCACTCCTCGACTCCGGCCAGTGGCGACTGCCCTCTCGGGGCGTAATCCTGGATGTCGGGAAGCAACAACGGCAGTTGGTCCTCGGGCACCGGGACCAAACCACAGGTGGGACAAGACACGATCGGAATCGGGGACCCCCAATAGCGCTGCCGAGAGATCAGCCAGTCGCGGAGCCGATACTGGATCGTCCCTTCACCGATTCCGCGCTCCTCGAGCCACCCGATGATCTGTGCCTTGGCCTCCGCCTGTTCGAGACCATTGAGGAAATCGGAGTTGATCGTCCTCCCCTCGCCCAGGTATGCCTCGCCTTCCCATCCCTCGCCCGGTTCGACGGTGCGGATGATGTCCAGGCCGTACCTGGTGGCGAACTCCCAGTCCCGCTGGTCCTGGCCCGGGACCGCCATGATCGCCCCGGTCCCATACCCCATGAGGACATAGTCGGCGATGTAGATGGGGACCTTCTGCCCGTTGACCGGATTGATCGCATGGCGGCCGGTGAAGACGCCGGTCTTGTCGCCTTCGGCCATGCGCTCGATCTCCGACGCCCGCCCCGCCTCCTGGATGTACTTCGTTGCCTCCTGCTCAGTCTCGCTTCCGGCGATCAGCTTCTCGACGAGGGGATGCTCGGGGGCAAGCACACAGAATGTCATGCCGAAGACGGTGTCGGGCCGTGTGGTGAACACATCGAAGCGCTCGTCGAGGCCATCGACCTCGATCCGGAACCTGGCTCCCTCAGAGCGACCGATCCAGTTGCGCTGCATGGTGCGGACCCGATCCGGCCACTCGTCGAGTTGATCGAGGTCGGCCAACAGCCGCTCGACGTATTCGGTGATCCTGAAGAACCATTGGGCCAGATTCTTCTTCTCGACCACGGTCCCACATCGCTCGCAGGCTCCGTCGACCACCTGCTCATTGGCGAGGACTGTCTGGTCCTTGGGGCACCAGTTGACCGGAGCCTCCTTCTTGTAGGCAAGGCCCCTCTGGAACAGCTGCAGGAACAGCCACTGGTCCCAGCGGTAGTAATCCTGATGATGGGAGGCGAGCTCGCGATCCCAGTCGTACATCGCCCCGAGTTGCTTGATCTGACGGGTCATCGTCACGATCTGAGCCTCGGTGTTCTCCTTGGGGTGCACGCCGGTCTCGATCGCCGCATTCTCGGCGGGAAGGCCGAAGCTGTCCCACCCCATCGGGGAGAGGACATTGAAGCCACGCATGGTCTTGTATCGCGTGAGCAGGTCCCCGAAGGTGTAGTTGCGGACGTGACCCTGGTGGAGGGCACCCGAGGGGTACGGGTACATGCACAGGTTGTAGAACTTTGGCCTCGCCGGGTCTTCGGTGGCGCGGAAGACTTTCTCCGACTCCCATCGGTCCTGCCACTTTGCCTCGATTGCCTTGTGGTCGTACGACATCTGGTCATCAGGGTAAATGCGTTGATGGAGGTGCGTGACGCCGACGGAAGAAGACCGGCCGCGCCTAGCCGACCACCACTGATTGCCTCAGCTGTTGAGAATGACCACCGGGCATGGGGCCATCCTGATCAGGTACTCGACACGGGGCCCGAGGTGGAGTCTGGAGGTGCCGGCGCGCACACTCGTTCCGAGTACCAGCAGATCCGCCCCGACCTCATCGACTGCGTCGAGGATCCCCGTCTCCGCGTCGTCCGCCTCGCGCACCACCGTCTGCACCTTCTGACCGAGGTGTGTAGCGATGATCTCCAAATCGGCGGTGACGTCGAGCGCGAGGTTCGTCCTCAAGCCGGGAAGGCGAGTCGGTGTGACGACATGGACAGCGGTGACCACGGCGTCGGGCCCAGCGATGGCAAAGGCGAGATCGGCGGCATTTCTCGAGCTGGTGCTGCCGGTCACCGGGACCAAGATTCGCGATGGCGCCCAGTCATCGGACACGTTCTCTCCACGGACCACCAGAGTCGGTGTCCGTGACAACTTGACGATGTCGTCGATGATCTGGCCAAACAGGGTGTCACTGGTGTGGCTCAGAGTCGGGGTGCCGATCACGAGAAGGTCGTAATCGCTCTCGGCCTCGGCGAGGATCGCCTGCACGGGGTCTTCAGCCTGAACGATTCGCGTCACGGTGCCCTGCTTGGGAAACACCGCCCGAAGGCGGTTCAAGTAGTCGGCGGCAAGAGACCTGTCGGCCGGTCCCGTCACCGCGAGCAGGGTGGTGGATATCTCGTTTGTCTCACCCAGTCGGGCCACCAACACTGCCTGGATGGTCTGGGTGCCGACCTGCCCCAGCCGTGGCCGGACGGAGACCAGCACGCGGCGCAATCTGGCCAGGAAACTGTCCTTGAGCGCGTCTTCCTTTGCCAGCCTCATCTCCTCCTCGACGCCAGGCTCGACGCGGGCGAGGCAGTATCGAAGGGCAATGGGGGCCATCAACGAAGTCGCGACTGCCATCAGGACGATGATGGAGAACATCTCAGAACTGAGGATGCCCAAGGAGAGACCGATGGTGGCGATGATGATCTCGACTGCGCCTCTTGCGTTCAGCCCGGATCCGTAGGCAAGGGCCGACCAGTGACCCTGACCCGAGAGGAGACGAGCACCGGCGTACGCCCCGACAACCTTGCCGAATGTGGCCACTGCGATCACAACCACTGTCAGCAACAGGAGCTCGGGCTCGAGGATGGCCGGGATGTTCACTTTGAGGCCCGCTACTGCGAAAAAGATCGGCGCGAATATCGCTAGCGCGACGCTCTCCAGCTTGTGGACGACATCCACGGGAAGCTGTGGCAGTCGGCCGAACAGGATCCCGACCGCAAAGGCGCCGATCACAGGCTCGAGATGAATCGCCTGAGTGAACGCGCCCCAGCCAAATGCGAGCACGACGACGAGAGTCAGGAGGAAGTCCGGTCCCCTGAAACGGGTCTGGATGAAGGTCAGGCTCCGTTCGACGACGAACCTCCCGACGGTTGCGGTGGCTGCGACGAAAACGACGACCATCGCCACCGCCTGAACCACCGTTCCGGCAGTTATTGCCTCCGCGCTGGCCAGGGCGGTCACGAGCCCGAGCAGAGTCCAGCCCGTGATGTCATCGATCATCCCGGCGGCGAGCACTGTCTGGCCGAACTCCCGACGCATCAGGTCGAGGTCCATGAGCACCCTCGCCAGCACCTGAATGGCTGAGATCGACAACGCCGTTGCCAGAAAGAGGACGAACACCGTCCGGTCTGCCGGGTCGGTGAGCAGATGATCGGGGATCAGGTAGCCGAGCGCTACTCCACTGGCAAAGGGCAAGACCAGCCCTCCTGTTGCCACGCCCAGGGCAACGCCGACTCTGCGTCGGATCAGCGCCAGGTCGGTTTCGAGACCGGTGACCACCAGGAGGAGCATCACGCCGATCAGCGCCACCACCTCGAGCATGTACCCCTGGACCTCAGTCTGGGGAAGGATCCATTCGCCGATCCATGGCACCAGACCTGAGAGCAGGGAGGGGCCTAGGATGACTCCGGCGAGGATCTCGCCAACGACGGTTGGCTGACCGAGCTTGCGCGCGAGACCGCCGAGCAACCTGGCGGTGGCGAGCAGGATCGCTATCTGCGTGACAAGTTGAAGCACCTCGTTGTGTGAGGCGGCGCTGAACGTCTCCAAATCAGAGTCTCGTCTCTTCCTCTGTCGCCTTGGGAGTTAGCTGACGGGCTCGGGCAGGAAGTTCGCCCTACCCGGCAAAGCCAGGATTCGCCCCAGAAAGTTGGTTCCCCCCTTCCGGCACATGCCGGGTTCGGCGGTGAGGGGCGAATCTAGTGATGGGTCGACCCCGGCTTCAACTCATGTGAACCGTGAAGAGGCGGGACTAGACATATCGCGCGCGGGCAGAATAGGCCATGCGGCCCATGCCCAAACCCGGGATTTTTCGGAATTATCCACAGGACGGGCACTCGATTGTCCACAGGCACAGGGAGAACTGAGAGGGCGAGGAACGGTGATGGTGGCACCAGACCATGTTGGAGCGGGCAACTTGGCGTCGAACAGATTCGACGGGCTGGACAGCATTGCCGAACTCCTCGAGATAGAGCGATACCGGCTCGGCGAATGGGACGAGATCCACGCCCGTCTCTACGCGATCGACTGCGCGTCGATCGTCTATCGCTACCACACCCCTGATCTCAACGAGACCGCCAGGGACATAGTGCAACGGCTGCTCCATCAGGCCATGCAACTGGTGACGTCGGGCAGGCAGAGCGAGCTCGCATCGATCGAGAAGGCTCTCATGACCGGTCTCGAGTCGGCCTCGACCGTGACCCGGGCCGTGTGGTTGGTCGCTCTCAATGCAGTGATTCCCGATGCGTTCCGGGCCGCCGTCATGAGCACCGAGGGAGCCCTGCTCTCCTTCGGCCGGGGCCCGAATCCGAGGCGCGACGCAGTGGCCGAGTCGGTGCGCCGGCGGGTCATCTCCCGCACCGAGGAAGCGTCCCTGCTCGGAGCCGTTGGACCGCAGCACCGGCTTCCCTACGCAGTCGCCTGACCTACAGTCGGGTGGTGACCCGACTCGAGGCGATTCGCGGGGACATCACGACCCTCGATGTCGACGTGATCGTCAACGCCGCCAATCGCTCGCTGTTGGGTGGTGGCGGAGTGGACGGGGCGATCCATCGCGCCGGCGGGCCTTCGATACTCGAGCAGTGCAAGGAGATCGTCTCCCGTCGAGGCCCGCTCCCAACAGGCGAGGCGGTGGCAACCACCGGTGGCAATCTGCTAGCCCGTCATGTGATCCATACCGTGGGCCCGATCTGGGGGTCGGAGTCGGAGGAAGAGGCAGTCGCCCTGCTCGCTTCTTGTTACGCCAGCAGCCTCAGAGTGGCCGAAGGCCTCTCGGCTCGGTCCGTGGCCTTCCCCAACATCTCGACCGGCGTTTACGGGTTCCCCAAGAAGCTGGCCTCGGCAACGGCAGTTAGGGCAGTGAGAGATTGGGTGAGCAACCACGCCGAAGCGCCGGACACCGTGACGTTCGTCTGTTTCGACGAGGAGAACCTCGCGCTGTATCGGGAGCTCCTCTAGCGGGTCGAGCAGATGCGGCTCTGGAGTCGGTATCGAGCGGGTAGGTCGGTCGACCCTATGCGCTCAAGATCAGGCCTGGCGAGGTCGAATCCTCGGTGATGGCCGGGCTCGGTAGCGGAGCCATCCGGCAGGAGAGGTCAGCCAGTGACTAGACATTGCGAATGTGGGTGGACGGTCTCTCACACCCATCCAGCCGACACCTACATCCTTGCCGGTTTGGACCTACTCGAGCAGTTGGCCAACGGCGAACTGGCCTGATCGGCTTGTTGGTCACGGCCACGACCTGATGACCACCGAGCCATGACCGCGCCGTGCAGGTTTGTTCGTCTGATCGTTGCATGATCGGATTCGGCGGTTCAGAGGCCAATCTCGTCGGCAAAGCGCTCGGCATCGATGAGGTTCAACACGACCTCCTCCCCTTCGGCCTTGATGTGGAAGCCGTCGGGCAATGCCGAGATAGTGATCTCGTCCAACGACCAATCCGCGACCTCGGTGTCGCCGGCCCTTACGGTCAGGCGCTCCCCGGACAAGTCGACCTCGACACCCAACGGGAAACCGGTATGCCCCAACAGGCGAAGTCGTCCATCGAAGGATGTCATCGTTCCTCCAGCAGTCAGACCCAACCCGACCCCGCATGCAGGCTATCCGATTCGGTCCACTGAGCAACAGCAATGACCGGTCATGTTGGCTCTCACCTCGAACCCACCGCCGGCATGGCAGACATGCATGCAGGAAGGAGTCCGGGAAGCTGACCAAGCATCCGGTGGGACCCTGGCAGACTCGTTCGATGCCGTTCCTGGAGCTGGTCACGATCGTCGTCGACAGGTACGACCTCGCCATCGAGTTCTTCTGGGTGCCCTCGGGTTGAGCTGATGGACGATGAATCGATGGAAGTGTTCTGGGACGCAGCCAACGTCGCAGCCGAGTCAGATCGACCGCTCGATCAGTTGTCGCAAGGTTCTTCTCTCCGCCGCTGAGAGGCCTTCGAAGAGCTGCTCCTCCAGGTCGTCGATCGTCGGTTCACATCTCGAAAGAAGCCGTTCCCCGGAAGGGGTCAGGCTGGCGAGACGTACCTGACCGTGCTCGGCGGAAGTATGCCTCACGACCAGACCCTCCTCCTCGAGACTGGTAAGGATCTGATGCATGGCCTGGGGAGTCACGTAAGCCCGCCTCGCCAACTGTGCGTTGGAGAGCTCGGACCTGTGCCTCAAGACGCTGAGAACGGTGTACTGGGGAACAGAGAGGTTGAATGGGGCTAGGACTTCTCCAAGCTTTGCTCTGAGTAGGCGATCCAGACGTGCCACCAGGTAGCTGATTCGCGGTTGTGGGGCAGCGCCCTTCGCTCTTATCACAATCCGAAGATAGAGGCTTGGGGTTGGGGGAAGATGTCATCCGCCAGCTCCAGGGCCC
>JBFYOJ010000264.1:0-15637 GCA_041303885.1 Acidimicrobiia bacterium
CGGCCATGGCCGCTCATGTCATCGGGGGAGCCGGCTATGCGCTTGCGGTCGCCATCGCGGTCGCCGTCTCCCTGGGATGGGCGGTGGCTTTCCCCCAGTATCGCCAGGTGGACGTGTACAGCCCGACCCTCATGGTGTCCCTCTTCGTCGGGCTGGGCACCTCTTCGCTTCTTCTCGCCCGGTCGGCCCATTCACCCGAGCCGAGTGCAGTCGACGTGTTCCTCGTGTCGGTGATCGCCGGTCTCCTGCTCGGTGCCCTGGTGGAGAGACTGCCGGCGCTTCCCCTCCTCGACGCGTATTCCGTGACCGCGATCGGGGCCATCCTCGGCGCGCTGGGGGCAGCACTCATTTGGGACCTCGACCTGGTCGGATACCTCCTGGTCGGGCTCGGGCTTGCCGTCGCCCTGGTAGCGGGGCGGGGCTTTTCGTCGATGTTGAGGACCGGCCGGGTCGCTCTCACCCAGCGGCCACCGGGGATGCTCATCTCCCTCGACGGGGTGGTGCTGGGAGCTGCGATCTACTACCCGCTGCTCCTATTGATCTTCTGAGGGCGCTGACCACGAGCTGCCGGCTCGATAGACACGAACCTCCACCCGCTCCAACGTGATGAGGCCGTCACCGATCATCGCATCCAAGTTGGGAAGCACTGCTTCGATCTTCTCGACGGTGTCGACACACTCGATGACGATTGGCAAGTCCTCGGACAGCCGAAGGATGTGTGAGGTGTGCAGCCGGCTCGACTTGCCAAAACCCTCGATTCCTCTGAGCACGGTCACGCCTGCGAGGCCCTCGCGTCGAAGGGTCTCGACGATCGCTTGATAGAGCGGCCGTCCTTCGTGGCTGTCCGACTCACCGATGAAGATCCTGACGAGTCCGTTGTCGGAGCCTTGCTCCATGGTGTCGCTCTCTTTCTCAGCCGACAAGGCTATAGCCGGCCGCGGTAAGGGTCACTCCCAGTACGAGTGTCAGTGTGAGGTTGAGGATCGATCTGGCCCTGAGGTCGGGCAGACCGAGCCGGATGGTCTCGATCATCCAGGTCGAGAAGGTCGTGTAGCCGCCGAGAAAGGAGATCACCGCCGTCGCCGCCACCGGGTCGAATAGCGGGCTGCCTGCAACGATCCCGATGGTGAAGGCCCCGGTCAGGTTCACGACGAGCGTCCCGACGGGAAAGTCGGAGCGAGCGCTCCGTTGCAGCACTCCGGACACCAAGTAGCGGCAGACTGCTCCCAGCGACCCGGCTCCCACGATGAGGGCGAAGGTCACGACATCACCGTCGTCAGCCGTTGGGCCAGGAGGGCTGCGAACAGGCCACCGACCACCGACACCACGACATAGATGACTGCCGACGCTCCGTCGCCCGAGCCTATGAGTTGTGTCACCTCGAGGCTGAAAGCGGAGAAAGTGGTGAACGACCCGAACAGACCGAGTGCCCAGAATCGAAACGACCATCCCCCAACGGTGGCCTGCTCACGGCGCACCAGGTAGATCGCGAGCAGGAACGACCCAGTGAGGTTCACGATGAGCGTGGCTGTCGGAAAGCCAGTTTCGGCCACAGGGAGCCAGAGCCCGATCGCGGCCCGTGCCGCAGACCCGACCAAACCTCCAGCAGCAACCGCGATCAAGTTCGATGTGCGCAGGCCACTGCTGCTCCGAGGTGTTCGGTGGTGGCTCCGACTCGACGTCACGGCTCTCCAATCGTCTGTCAGGAGCCATCAGCCGATCAGGCGGTTTTGGCGAGCCCCATCGCCCTGAGCAGTCATCGTAACGAAGTGAGTTCGTCACGTTGGACTACGCCAAGTCATCGGCAGGGGTTACCCTTTCGGTCGATGGCTGCCAAGAGGACGCTCTCTCGCGTCACGATGCTCCTCATCATGATTGGCCTGCTGGCTCCCATGTTCCCCCTTGCCAGCGAGGCTGTCACCAAATCCCAGGTGGACGAGGCCTGCTCAGATTCGCGCGCCCAGCTCGAGGAGTACCGCGCCGCGCAGAGCGCGTTCGCCGCTGCGGCCGAGGAGTACGAGGTTGCGGTGATCGAGGTGGATCGGGTCGAACGCAAGCAGGAGACAGTGGCCGGCTCGGTCGACACCCACAGCGAAGAGCTCGATGCGATCCAGGCCAAGATCGAGGAGCAGGCTGTCGAGCTCTACATGCGGGGTGGTCTGAGCAGCCCGGGGATCATCTTCTCCGCATCCACCGTCGACGAGTACATGACAACTTCGGAGTTCCTCACCGCGGCGGCCACTGGTGGCCAGGAGTCGATCGACGAGCTGATTGCCACCCGCACCGAGCTCGACCGGTTCAACGAGCAACTCGGTGAGACCAGGGTGGAGTTGGAGGAGGTCGAGGCTGCCAAGCTCGGCGCCAAGGACTCGCAGGAGACGGCGATGGAGGCCGAGCAGGCCGCTTACGCCAAGCTCTCCGGCAAATGCAAGGAGCTCGCCGCCAAGTACGACACCGAGCAGCAGGAGCTGAAGGCGCGCGCCCGGCAACGGGCTGCAGGCTCGGTCCAGGTCGGGTCGTTCATCTGCCCCTTCACGCCGGCTCGCACGTCATTCATCAACTCATGGGGCTACCCGCGCTCCGGCGGGCGGCGGCACAAGGGCACTGACATGTTCGCCGCGTGGGACGAGCCGATGTACGCGGTCGCCGCCGGCCGCGTGATCACAGGGAGCAGCGGTCTTGGCGGGAAGACCATTTGGCTCATAGCCAACAATGGAATCGGCTACTACTACGCCCACCTCTCCGGTTTCAACGTCTCGTCTGGAGCCAGCGTGGGCCAGGGCCAGACCATCGGATTCAACGGGGACACCGGGAACGCGCGAGGCGGATCCCCACACCTCCACTTCGAGATCCATCCGGGCGGTCGCGGTTCGGCCGCGGTGAACCCGTATCCGACTCTGGCTTCGGCCTGCAGGTAACGTGACTGACGTGACCGAGCACCGACGCCGCATCGACATCGTCCTCGAGCCCGAGTACCTGGAAGACCTGGCCGGGATCGACCTCGACGAGCTCCGTCGACGCCGGGAGCAGGCCGAGGATGTCGAGACACAGATTTCCTACTACCGCCGTCTGCTCCACGGTCGGATGGACTTGCTCAACTTCGAGCTTCGCCGTCGCAGCGGTGAGGAGGAGCGAAGCCTTCTCGAGGCACTCCCGGAGATCCTCGCCTCCGGAATGGTCCTCGGCAGCGAGCCGAATCTCCGTCATCTCGACACGATGCCGCCACTCCCAACTACCACCGGTCGACGGCTGATCGACAAGATCATGGACGACGGGGTCCTGACCCAGCTCCCCGAGTTGTCCAGCGAGGAGTTGAGCGAGGCGATCGAGCGGTTGGAGGAGGTCGAGGCCCAGTTGTCGGTTCAGCGCAAGCAGCTCCACACCGTGATCGATGCCCTTCAGGAAGAGATCATCTCCCGATATCGGAGCCAGCAGGGCGAAGCCCGGGTAACTGGCTGAGTCTTGCTCGCTGCAAGGACCCGAACGGGCCTGGCCGAGACGACCCACGATGGAGCCGTGGCAGTGGTGTCTGCCGACGGGTCTCTCATCGCACACTCCGGGGACATCGACCGGCCCTTCTTCCTGCGATCCGCCGCCAAGCCATTCCAGGCTGCGATCGCCCAGGAGTCGGGAGCGGGCCTCCAACCGGTGGAGCTGGCGTTGGCTGCGGCCTCTCATGACGGCGAGCCGGTTCACGTCGCCATCGTCGAGATGATGTTGTCCGCTGCGGGTCTGAGCACCGCAAATCTCAGGTGCCCACCGAGCTGGCCGCTCTCCGCGGAGGCCATCGGCCGTCTGAGGGCCTCGGGAGCTCGGGGGCCCAGGCAGGTCTGGCACAGCTGCTCCGGGAAGCATGCCGGCTGGCTCCGGGCATGTGCGGCGCGGGGTTGGCCGTTGACCGGCTATCTGTCGCCCGATCATCCCGTCCAGGCCCTCATCGCGGACTATGTGACCGAGTTGGGCGGGCATCCGGTCGCACCGGTCGGAGTGGACGGCTGTGGAGCGCCGACCCTGCGCACCACGACGAGAGTCATGGCGCTCCTCTATGCCCGACTCGCCACCATCCCCGAGCTTCGGTCCGTCTACCGCGTCATGCATCGATATCCGGCCCTCGTCTCCGGCACCGGGAACTGTGACAGCCAGGTGGCCGTGGCACTGAATGTGGTGGCGAAGAGGGGGGCGGCCGGTTGCATCGGCCTGGCAGTCGAGGGCCGTCTCGGTATCGCGGTGAAGGCCTGGGATGGCACCGAGTCGGTCGCCGGGGCGGCGCTGATGGCCACGTTGGATGCCCTCGGGGAGTTGTCGCCTCTTGTCGCTGGTCGTCTCGAGCCGTTCGCCCGGCCCCCGGTCCTCGGTGGTGGCGAGAAGGTCGGGGAGCTCGAGATGAGTCTCGGGCTGAAATGGTCATGAGCCGGCTCGGAGCGTGGCCCGCGCTGGCCGGCCAGGCGGAGCCGACAGACCTGGCTGTCGGGCCCTTTCCCCGATCACCGTTCCTGGAGGCGTGGTGGGCCTGTCTCGGTCGAGGTGAGCCTTTGAGTGTGTCGATTGGAGGCTCGATGCTCCCCTTGACCCGTCATGATCGGGCGATCCAGATCGCCGGCGAACCAGATCTCACCGACTATCACAGTCCGCTCGGCCCGGACCCGCACCTACTCGGTCCTGCCCTTGCCGCCCTCCTCGCCGATGGCCATCGCCTCGTGCTCGACTCCCTCCCCGAGAGATCCGCTCGAAGCCTTGCCGAAGGTCTGTCCGAATCCGGGGTGGATGCCGAGCCAGGCCCGGACACGACCGCAGCCGTCCTGCGCCTGGCCGGGGATGGGAGCCATCTCGATCGGCTCGACAAGAAACAGCGACACGAGATCCGAAGAAAGCGCCGCCGGTATGAGGCGGCGCTGGGGGAGATCGTGGTCGCCACCGGTTCTGGCGACGCGGCCTTCGCCCGCTTCGCCGAGCTGCACCGCTCCACCCCGGGGAGAAAAGGCGACTTCCTGGTCGGATCGCGCCTTTCCTTCTTCCAGGATCTCGCCGGCCAGCCCGGGTGGCGGGTCGACGAGCTTCGCTCCGGGGACCGGGCAGTGGCAGCCTTGTTCGGCTATCTCGATGAGGACGGTTACTACCTGTACAACAGCGCATATGACCCGGCGATGAGAGAGATGTCACCCGGGATCGTGTTGCTCACAGAGGTGATCTCGATCATGTCGACCCGGGGTGTCCCCCGTGTCGACTTCCTGAAAGGCGACGAGGACTACAAGTTCCGGCTCGGGGCCGAACCGAGGCAGCTGTACCGGATCGATGTCGGATGAGACGTCGGGTTGCCTTCCTCTCGTTGCACACATGCCCCCTGCTGCAGCCTGGCCGTGGATGGGCCGGCGGCATGAACGTCTACATCGACGAGCTGGCGCGCGCACTTGCCCGGGATGGGTTTCACGTGGATGTGTTCACTCGAAGACACGACCGAGAGAGCGAGCCGTCGGTGGCTGTGGAGCCTGGCTTCGTGGTCCACCACGTCGACGCCGGGCCGCGTCGCGAGATCGATCCCGGACACGCCGTCCGTTTCGTAGGGGTGTTCGCCGACGAGGTCATGGACCGTCTCCGGACGGATGGCTGGCCGCTAGTGGTGCACAGTCATTACTGGCTGTCGGGCTGGGCCGGGCTCAAGATCAAGCGCGAGACCGCGCTTCCCCACGTCCACAGCTCGCATACTTTGGGGAGGGTCACGCAGGCGATGACGTCGGATGCCCCGACGCCCGGCCATCTGGTCCGGCTGGCAGCCGAGCGGGATGTCATCGGTGAAGCGGACGTGGTCATCGCTTCCACAGAGCAAGAGCGCTCCGACCTCATCATGCAATATGGAGCACATCCGGATGCGGTCAATGTGATCTGGCCCGGGGTTGACCATGACCTGTTCGTGCCCGGTGTGGGCAAGTCGGCGAAGATCCGTCTCGGCTGGCCTTCAGTGCCGACCCTGCTGTTCGCCGGGAGGATCCAGGCCCTCAAAGGACCCGATGTGGCAATCGAGGCCATGGCCTTCCTGATGGGCGACATGCCCGATCTGAGACTGGTCATCGTGGGAGCCCCGGCCGGCTCACACGGGCCGAGAGATCTCGATCGGCTCCAGAAGCGAGCCAAGGCCTTGGACCTCGGTTCCCGGGTCACCTTTGCCGACCCGGTGCCCCATCGACGGATCGCGGACGTGTACCGGGCGTCCGATCTCGTCATGGTCCCATCCCGGAGCGAGTCGTTCGGCCTGGTGGCCGCAGAGGCGCAGGCTTGTGGGGTTCCCGTCCTGGCGGCTTCGGTCGGTGGCCTCGCCTCGGTGGTCGGCCCGGGCTCCGGGGGTCTGCTGGTTCAGGGTTGGGATGGGCCAGATTGGGCCGCAGCCGCCAGACGGGTGCTGGGCGAGAGGGGACTGGCGACGGACCTCGCCACCAGGGGACCGCTGTGGGCAGAGCGCTTCTCCTGGGAATCGGCGGTGGACCGACTGGCCCGCGTGTACGACGCTCTGGGATGAGAGAAATCCTCGAGAGTCGAATCGAGAACTGGCTGGCCGACCCCGAGTCGAGCGTCGAATACGCCGAGGAAGTGGAGGGCAGGTGGGCGGTGAGGATGCGTCAGGAGTCCCGAGACGCGACGACCGTGTGGTTCACAGTCAGGGAGAGGAGCCTGGAGTGTGAGGCCTATTTGATCCCGGCATCGGATGGCACGGCCGACCTCTTCCGGCAGGCGTTGGCCAGGAACATGCGCTCGTGGCGTGTCTTCTTCGCACTCGATCCCGAGGGCGGTCTGGTGCTGCGGGGCCGGCTCGCCAGGGCCGCGGTGACCGACCGCGAGCTGGATCTGATCCTCGGTGAGATCTACGAAACGATCGAGGTCGCCTTCCGCCCGCTCCTACGCGCTCTGCTGCAAGGTCGCGAAAATTCGGGTTAGAAACTTGTGAACACACCCATGTGGACAATCCCTGTGGATAACGCCGTTTCCTGTTGGTAACCGCTCATCGGTGGGTACGCCACGACGGTTCGAGGTTGATCGACGTTGTTCGACGGCATATGACGTTGCGCGTGAGGTCGTTGATTAGCGACCTGGAAAGACGTACATTCGCCCCTGCGAACGCCCGAGAGGCAAACCAGAGCACCGTCCGTTCGGGGAAGTGCGGAGGAGGCTCTGGAGGGTCACTCGGGCGTTCCGCCGTCCCGGCCGCAGCTCAAGTGGACCTTCGTCAGGGCACAAGTGACCTTCGGCCGAATCGCCAGCCGTGTCGACACGCGACACTCTCCCTGTGGGACAGATGAGGGCGGTTCATCGCGTCACGTTCTGTGTCGGTCTTGTGGTGGCCGGGGTGGTGCTCGGCTCATGCGGCGAGGCGGAGCTGCAGGGTGCGGTGCGCACGCCGCCACTCGAGGTCGCCCCGGTGAGTCTGCCCGATGAATCCGGGCGCGCGGTTGCGATGACGGCTCCGGATGACCAGCTCCTCCTCGTCTACTTCGGCTACACGAGTTGTCCCGACATCTGCCCGACGACCATGAGCGACCTGAGTGTCGCCATCGACGGCCTTCCCACCGAGCTCGCCGATCGGGTCACGGTGGCGATGGTCACACTCGACCCCGAGCGAGACACTGGTGAGGTACTGACCGGCTATCTGGGCCACTTCTTCAACGAGAGCCTGGCCTTGCGCACCACCGATACCGACGAGCTCACCACGGCGACAAGTGCGTTCGGGGTGCAGTTCGAAGTCGAGGACCACGCGCCCGGTGAGTCGTATCAGGTGGCGCACACTGCGGTCACGTTTGTCGTCGATGACTCGGGAACTGTCGTGGTCGAGTGGCCATTCGGCTTCGAGAGTGAGGCGATGACCGCCGACATGGAGGTCCTCCTGAAGGAGTTTTGATGAGCACCAATGACCTTCGGCATCCTGTGAGAGCCGCGCTGGCAGTCTTTGCAGCCGTTTCGTTGCTGGGTGCGTGCGGTGGCACCTCGACGGACATCGACGTGACCGACGCTTGGGCCCGGACGTCGGCGGCGGTGGCCAATGCCGGGGCGGCGTACATGGAGATCGTCAACGGCAGCGAGACGGCAGATGCCCTGATCGCGGCCACGGTCGACCCTTCCGTGGCCGCCTCGGTCGAGATGCATGAGACCGTCGCCATGGCCTCCGGGTCCGACACCACCATGGGTGGCGGGATGGAAAGCGTGACCACCATGGCGGGGGAGATGATGGAGATGCGCCCGGTCGACCGGATCGACATCCCCGCAGGTGAATCGGTCTCGTTGGAGCCGGGGGGCTTTCACCTGATGCTCATCGATCTCGTCGAGCCGTTGGAGACGGGAACCACCATCACGCTCACATTGACCTTCGAGGGGTCCGGTGAGAAGGTGGTTACAGCCGATGTTCTCGAGACGGCGCCCTAGACCGCGGTCACCGCAGCGCGCCCCTGCCGTCTTGATGATGGCAGTGGTCCTGGCACTCGTCACGGCCGCGTGCGGCGGCGGCGGGTCCAACGTGTACGAGATCGTCGTGCCCCTCGGCACGGGCGAGCTCCTGGCCCAGGGCGAGACGGTCGATGTGATGCCGGCCGAGATCCGGCTCGAGGTGGGCGACACCTTGAAGATTCGGAACGAAGACGTCGTCGATCAGGAGGTCGGCCCATACCTGGTCGCGGCAGGCACGCAATTCGTGGTGCAGTTCGGGGCTCCCGGTCTGTATGAGGGCATCTGTCCTCTGTCCGGAAGCCAGGGTTACAAGATCGTCATCACCGAGTGAGGCCGGTGTTTTGGCCGACCGGCGCCTATCTGCCCGAGGCGATGCGTTTGATGGTGGGCCGAGGACTAGGCCGGCCGCATCTAGTCGTGACAGATCTGGAAGTACCGGCTCGCCTCGATGCAGGATTGACCCGGGGTGACAGCCTTGTCCGGGGGCACGACCAGTGTCGTGGTCGTGGTCGTGGTCGGGGGGAGGGTCGTGGTGGTGGTCGTGCTCGGGTCCGGGGCCGGTCCGGGTTCGGGGGTCTCGACTCCGGTGGTGCCCGTCTCGGGGGCGGCGGTCGTCGGATTCGCGGGTGCTTCGGTCGTGGTCGGGCTGGAGGTGGACCCCTTCTCCATGAACACGACGGTGACGTACAAATAGCCGTTGCTGCTCGCCGCTCCTATCCCGACGTAGTTGTAGTCACCGAGGATGTTCTTCTTGTGCCCGGCCGAGTCCATGAACGCTTGGTGGAGCGTGGTGGGGTTCTGGCCCCGGCCCACGTTCTCACCGATCTTGTCCCACCCCTCGCCGCCGGACGCGATCAGCTCCGACTCGCTGGAGTGATAGATCTCCCCGGCGTCGATCATGTCCTGGGTGTGGTTTCGGGCGTGTGAGCGGAGCCCGCCGTCGACCTGAAGGGGAGCGAGACCATTGGCCTCGCGTGTCGCGTTGATCTTCGCCAGGAACTCGCCTTCGGCGCCCGAGTCGGCGCTCGCGGCCATCGCCATGCCGACGATCGCCATCACGGCAATGAGCAGCAGTGTCGGCCAACGCCTCTTCCCCGGCATGGGAAGGGTATCGGCGGGGCCGCGAATCCCCTTTAGGTGACGACCTGGGCCCGCCGACCCGGTCTCAAATCCCGAACATGACCTCGCGCAGGCTGATCACGCTCGAATCCAGCGTCCCGGGATCGAGCCGCATGGACCCCAGGCGCAAACCCTTCATGCCCTCGCCGGTGTTTGTCATCACCCTCAGACCGTCTTCCTCGTTGCTGAGGATCCCCAGGCCGAGACATCCTCCGCCTTCGTCCTGGACCCCGACCAGCACGTTGTCGAGACGGCCCAGGTTGAGCCCCATGGGAAGTGTCGGGGCGAAGACGGTGGGCCGGACCTTCCACCGTTCCAGGGGAGGGGCGAGGGCGAGGGCGAAGGCGTCCTTTCGTCTCTGTGCCCGCTCGTCGGGAGAGAGAGGGATCAGATTGGGGTCGGTGGGTGTCACGGTGACTTCGAGACCGAGGAACCGGCGCAGCATGCCGACGACCGGCTCCATCTCTCCTCCCCGTTGCAGGGCCACCACCTTGTCAGGCCGGCACAGCTCGGCCTTGTGGTACTTCAGCGTCTCGCCGGCAACACCGGACACCACGGCCGTGGTGTCCAGGATGACCAGGTCGGCGAGGGAGCGCGCCTGGTCGACCATTGCCACGGTCGCCACCACTTGCTGCAGCACGAGCCGCGCCGGCGTGATCGTTCCGACGAAGTGAAGACGATCCGGGGTCCGCACATCGTCGACGTCATGGATGCTGCGAAGGACTTTGAGCCCGACGCAGGCCGGCGGCCCGACTGTGGAGTTGCCAACGTCGGCGTCCACCAGGGCCACCGTGCGACCCGCCGCAATGGCAAGTCGTGCCGCGTGGAGGGCGAGCGTGGTCTTTCCGGTGTCGACGCTCCCCATCAGCATGGCCACCTTCGCCCTCGAGACCTCGCGAGCAATCGTGTCGTGGCTGGTCTCGGTCATCTCGGCAATATAAGCGGCAGCGGATTGGCACCGTGAGCGGGGGTATACCGTGGGCCGCCCAGTGAGCCTCCCGATCAGCTTCCTCTCCGACTTCGGCCTGGCCGACGAGTTCGTCGGCGTGGTACATGGCGTCCTAGCGAAGCTGGCGCCCGATTCCAGGGTCATCGACGTCGGGCACTCGACGCAGCCGGGAGATGTCAGGGCGGCTGCCCTGTCGCTCACCCGGGCCATCCAGTACCTCCCTGAGGGTGTGGCTCTGGTAGTCGTCGATCCCGGCGTCGGCTCGGCGAGGAAGGCGCTTGCCCTGGAGACCCAATGGGGTTTCTTCGTCGGGCCTGACAACGGTGTGCTCTCCCCGGCGGTGGCCATGATGGGTGGAGCATCGAAGATCATCTCGATCGAGAACCCGGAGGCAAGGATCCCCTCCCCGGGCGAGACGTTCCATGGGCGTGACGTATTCGCCCCGGCCGCCGCTCTGCTCGCATCGGGGGAGGCGTCGATCGATGAGCTCGGCCCGACCCTCGCCGCGGACTCGGTCCAACCGCTCCTGCTCCCCCTTCCCGAGACGGAGGGCAACGTCGTGGTCGGGGAAGCCTGGTGGGTCGATCGATTTGGCAACGTGGAGACCAACATCGGGCCGGACGACATGACCCGGGTCGGGCTCGACCCGGGATCGATGGTCACGGTCAGAATCGGTGCAACCCTGCATTCCATCCCATGGGTGAGCACCTATTCCGATGTCGACGCCGGCGAACCGTTGCTTCACGTCGACTCGGCGGGCCTGATCGCGATCGCGGTGAGGGGGGGCAATGCCGGGGAAGACCTGCACCTGTCCTCGGGTGTGGCGGTCACCCTGGTTGGGACAGGATCGTCATCAGCTGGATGACACCGGCAACGGCGATCAGGACGAGCAGGATGACGATGACGATGGCAGTGGCGGGGCGCACTCGGCCGGAATGGTATCCAGCGCTCCCCGGGTAGCAGACACCGGCGGCGGACCCGAGTTCTGCCCTCGCCAGGGCAAAATGATGAGGCCCCCGCTGAGCGGGGGCCTCATCTACACGAAGGAGAGTTCCGTTACCGTGGGGCGGGCTGGGAGGCTATCCGTTCACACCTTGGACGAACGTGCCCATGGTATGAGGGGAACGGTTGACCCTCCTTCCTGCATGCTCCGTGATTATCGGTCACTCTCAGTGGTTACTTGAAATGTATTTCTATGAATTGTTGACCAGACCGGGTTGTGGGCTCTGTGATCAGGCGCGGCCCCTGATCCTGGAAGAGGTGTCCAGGGTGGGTGGGTCGATCGCCGAGGTCGACATCGACAGCGACGATGGTCTCACCCGCGACTACGGGTTGAGGATCCCCGTGCTGCGCGCCCCGGGAGGAGAGATCGTCATCGAGGGAGTCATCGAGGCAAGACCACTTCGCAAGGCTCTTCGCCGGTATCGGGGCAAGCGGTCCTAGCCGGGCCCGGTCTCAACCACCGCCGGTGGTCGTCGAACCGCCCGTAACCGTGGTCGAGGTGACCTCGCCCTCGGCCGGGGACTCCCCGTCGCCGCCCTCGCTGCCTTCCCCACCCTCTGCAGACGCCAGCCCGCAATCGGTGAGCACCTGGGCCGGGTCGGCGCCGCCAAACCGCACCCGCTCGAATGCGACCACGGAGGCCAGTTGCTCGTCACTGAGGGCGTTGCCGAACCCGGGCATCCCGCCGCCGATCGGCTTGTTGGAGTCTCCATAGCCCGATTCCCCGGCATCCCTGAAGCCCTGGGAACCGAGTCTCACCCACTCGATGTGGTCGGTGCACGCACCGAATGTGGTGACGACGCCGCCGAAGGCAGGCCCGACACCGCCGCCGCCCGAGACTCCGTGACATCCGGCGCAGTTGCCCGGTGCGGCTGCATAGAGCGCCTCACCCTGAGCGACGAAGTCTGTCCCACCACCCCCGACCCCGGAGCCGGTGAACTCCGAGCCGTCGCAGTTGACGATGTCACCGGTGACGACGTCGGTCTGCAGCTGGGTGGCCTCGCCGCACTCCCCAGTGGACGACCCACCCAGCGCAACCAGGGCGAACAGGGGGATGATCAAGATGACTGCTGCCATCCATCTTGGGATTGCCAGGTTCATGCGCTCCCGGATCCCTGCTGTGGGGACCGTGATCACCTCGGGCAGACTCGCTGCCTGCGCCGGGCCGACCTCGGCCGGTATCGGTGATCTGGCGACAACGGCGGGTGGTGGATGCTGCAGCTCCTGGGCCGGGGGAACGGCGGGGCCAGGCTCGGCCGTCTCGTCGGCGGCAGGCGGCTGACTCGCTGGTGTTGGCGGCCCGGAGGGCTCGGCGGCAGCGGTCTCCGTCGCGGCGGGCGTCGGGGCGCGGACCGAGGCTCCGCCCGCCCAGGCGGCGAGGATCTCGTCGACGGTCATCCCGGTCTCGGCGGCGCGTGCTGCGGCCGAGCGCTGGACGATCGCCTCCGGGAGACCGAGGGCGGCGGCTGCAGCGCTGAGATCGCTCATCCGTCTCCCCCTTCCGGGGCTGCGCCCGCCGGGGTCTCGACCGGCGCTTTCGACTCGACGAGGTAGGCGACCAGCGACTCCAGGTCGTCGGCGGAGAGATTCAGGGCGGGATGCCCGCCGGCGCCACCGACTATCGCCTCGAGCTGGGTTCCGCTCAACCTCGACCCCGCATCGGACAGGTCGGGCCCGAATCGACGGGTGCCCAACACCTGGTTCGAGTCACTCAAGGTCACCGCGCCCAATCCCACATCGGCCACGACCGGTCGGATCATCTGGGTGTGGCAGGCGGCGCAGCCGACAGACTGGTACACCTGGCGGCCGTGCTCTGCCGTCTCGGTGTAAGGCAGTTCACTCGACCTGGCGCCGGGCTCGTCGACGGGGAGGGCCGGGCCGACCAGGCCGACCAGGAACACTGCGAGGAACAAGCCGAGCACCCCCGCCAGCACGGCAATCGGGTTGTCCGCCTTTCCCACCAGCACCGGGGGCTTCCCTGACACGGTCGTGGTGACCGCCGTTGGGGAAGCAGCAGGCAGCCCGCCCGGTTTGGCCGGGCCACCGGTTGGCGTCTCGACGGCGGAGGGCGCGAAGGTAACGGGCTCCTCCTCGGCTGCCTCTTCGACGGGAGCTTCGACATCGGCCGAGGGGGCCGCGGGGACCGGCGCCTCGATACTCCCGCCGCCGGCCCAGGCGGCGAGGATCTCGTCGACCGTCATCCCGGTCTCGGCCGCACGAGCGGCCGCCGACCGTTGCACGATCGGCTCGGGAACTCCGAGGGCGGCTGCGGCGGCGGAGAGGTCACTCATCTTCGCCCTCCTCCGGCTCTGTGCCGTAGACCAGCACCTCCTGGGGGACAGCGCGACCGCTGAACAGTGTCCCGACCACCGTGGCTACGTACGCCAGTTGGCCGAGGAAGGAGACGATGCCAAAGCCGAAGGCGACAAGCAACCACACCTCGGCCGCACCCGCTCCGGCGGCCCAACCCTCGGCGACGTCGACGTAGGCGGCGCTGTTCGACCCTGCCACCCACGAGTACCCGCTCACCAGACCCGCGGCGATGAGACTCATCGAGACGCCGCCCACCCCGATGACGGTCAGGCGGTTGAACGAGCGGGGGCGGTCGGCCGTGCGCATCTCGCGGCCGGAGACCCGTGGCAGTGCCTCGAAGGTGAGCCCGGCGGTGAGCAAGACGCCGACCCCGAACAGGGCCGCGTACTCGATCGCCTCCCAGTAGGCGGTCAGAGCGGTCACGGCCCCGATCGACGGGAACGAGCCGAAGCTGGCCAGTATCGCCACCCCTACTCCCAGGTAGAGGCCGATGACCCCGGAGAGGACGCCTGGCTTTCCTGCCGTCTCCTCCCAATGACCCTGCATCGTGAGGGACACATTGGCCGCATTGGCCAGGGCTGCGATCGGGAAGGCGAGACCGAGCGCCGCGGCGACACCATCCAGCCAGCCTGGACCGGGGCCGAACACGAGCTGGGCGACGCCCCACCAAGCGGCGGCGAAGCCGAGTGACCAGAAGCCGACAACCGCCAACTGCCTGGAGGCGAGCGGGACGTCCAGCTCCTTCACCAGTGTGTAGTAGAACAGCCCGGACCCGATCGTGAACACCCAGAGCGCCACGAAACCTGCCGAGAAAAAGAGATCCGAGTAGGTCTCGGTGAGCGAGGTCAGGAAGGGGAGATCGCCTGCGAAGTGGGCGAGATAGAGCAACGGGAGCCAGGTGACGCCGCCGATCACGAACCAGAGGGTCACGAAGCTCCTGGTCTCGGTGCGGTTGCGAATGGTCATCATCGTTACCAGGAACGGGATGGCCAGTGCCGCCAGCATGGGGATGTGGAGCCACCAAGGAAGACCGAAGGGCTGGCGCCCTCCGCCGAAGCCGAGCAGGACCGCCAACAGGTCTACGAAAACGAGACCCGAAACCAGGACCAGCCCGCCTGACGCCAGCTCCCTACGCCAGAGGCGGGTCCCGGTGAGTCGGGGAACCACGTAGTAGATGCCGCCTGTCAGTGACACGACGAGGAACCCCAGCATCATCGCGATGTTCGACATCGACTCCACCCGCCCGTAGCTCACCGGCGAGAGGTCACCGAAGCGAAGGGCAAACAGCCGCAGCAACTCGAGGGCCCCGGCCAGCGCGAGGAACAGGGCCCCGGCCAGGAAGTGAGCGGCTGCTACCCGATCTTCCTCGGCGCCGGCGCCGAACATGGCTCTGATATCTGCAGTCTGGGTTGCGGCCAACGCATTCCTCGTCGCGGAGCGGGACGGCGGGGAGCATAACTACTTCCCCGATTCGTTCCGTCCTCCCACCCGCACACCACCCGCTCGGATCGTCAGGATCTGTAACCGGACCCTGGTTGTGGTAGAAACGCCCCGACATCTAGCCGACCGCGCCCAAAGTAGAGAGATGTACCGCCTGGCCGAACTGAGTGACAGCAGACGCAAGAGCATCGGATGGGGTCTGCTCGGCCTCGGGTTCCTGGCTCTCGTCGTGGGGGTGATCTGGATCCACTATTCCAGTTTCCCGGCGACGCATATCGTCGACGGCGAGGAGGTTCCGCTGGTTCTGGACCAATTCAACTGGGTGCCTCGTGGCGCACTCTCCAAGGGGATCAGCTATCTGGTGGCAGGGGCGGCCTCCCAGATGCT
>JBFYOJ010000265.1:0-3027 GCA_041303885.1 Acidimicrobiia bacterium
CCGACCAGCCAGGCCGGATCGATGAACCGCTACTCGGTGGCGAAGACGCTGCGGATCATGGACATCGCACGGGAGAACCGTCTCCCCCTCATCAACCTGGTCGAGTCGGGCGGTGCGGACCTACCCGACCAGGCCGAGGTCTTCATTGTCGGCGGCAAGTGGTTCCGGAATCTGACCCGGCTCTCCAAGCAGGGTGTCCCGACCATCGCCATCGTATTCGGCAGCTCCACGGCCGGCGGCGCCTACTTCCCCGCCATGTGCGACTACTCGATCATGGTGAAAGACCAGGCCAAGGTGTTTCTCGGTGGGCCGCCACTGGTCAAGATGGCTACCGGCGAGGAGTCAAGCGACGAAGAGCTCGGCGGGGCCGAGATGCACTCCAAGATCTCCGGGCTCTCCGATTACTTCGCCCAGGACGAGCACGAGGCGATCCGGATGGGGCGTGACATCCTGGCCCATCTCAATTGGCGGAAGCGGGGCTACGGGCCGACCAAGGAGCCCGATTCGCCGGTGCATGAAGTCGATGACATCCTCGGTGTCATTCCGGCCGACCTGAGGGTCCCGTTCGACATGAGGGAGATCCTCGCCCGGACTCTCGACGGGTCCCGGTTCGAGGAGTACAAGGCGGTGTACGGCACCTCGATCCTCACCGGCTGGGGGTCGATCCACGGCTTCCCGGTCGGAGTCATCGCCAACCAGCAGGGCGTGATCTTCTCCGAGGAGGCGCAGAAGGCCACCGAGTTCATCCAGCTCAGCAACCGCTATGACACCCCGTTGATCTTCATCCACAACACGACCGGATACATGGTGGGGAAGGACTATGAGCAACGGGGCATAATCAAGGACGGGGCGAAGATGGTCAATGCAGTGGCCAACTCCGAGGTGCCCCACATCGCCCTGATGGCAGGGGTCTCCTACGGGGCGGGCAACTATGGGATGTCCGGCCGTTCCTACGACCCCCGATTCGTGTTCGGCTACCCGAATCACAAGGTGGCGGTGATGGGGCCGGCCCAACTCGCAGGTGTGATGTCGATCATCGCCCGACAGGCAGCCGAGTCGAGAGGCGAGCCTTTCGACGAGGAGGCCGACGACAAGCGGCGCAGGGAGATCGAGACCCAGATCGAAGCCGAGGAGCTCGCCTATTTCTCCACGGCCAGGGTGAGGGACGACGGGCTGATCGATCCCAGGGACACCCGGCATGTGCTGGGCATCGCTCTCTCCGCCACGCACTCCGCCGAGGTCAAGGGGACCGATCGGTTCGGCGTGTTCAGGATGTAGGCGCTCCAGCGTCGATGACGCGTTCCCACACCACCTCACCGTCCGAGTCGATCTCCTCGGTGGGCTCGAGCCCGAGGGCAGCAGCCACCTTCCCCGACGCCGGGTGATCGGGGTGGATATGGGCTACGAGGCGACGGGTGCCATCGGCAACGAGCCACTCGCACATGGCGCGAGCGGCTTCCGTGGCGATTCCCTGCCCTTGCCAGGTCACGCCCACTACCCATGCAATGTCCGATTCCTCGTCGGTGACCGTGGTCTGCACGAATCCGGCGGCTTCATCACTCCCGGCAAGGCGGATGATCCAGTTGTGCCAGGTCTCCCCATCGCGGTCGGGGCCCGCGATCTGGAACCGGTAGGCCGCTTCCAGATCGGCCAGCAACGGAGGTTCACCACCGGTGAAGACATAGAGCCGCTCGTCGGCGAGGACGTGGACCATCTCGGCGGCGTCAGTCGGGCTGAGCGGCGTGAGCCTGAGCCGCCCGGTCTCGAGTGGAGGTGTCTGCGTCGTCGTGAATGGAATCTACCGGGATTAGCCTTCGATGAAGGAGAGGCGGACCTTTCGCTTGGGATTGTCGGTGTTGGTGTCGACCAGGACCACCGATTGCCAGGTACCCAAGGCCAGATGCCCGGCGATCACCGGAATGGTGATACTCGGTGAGATGAAGGCGGGAAGCACGTGGTCCCGGCCGTGACCTTGGCTGCCGTGCTCATGACGCCAACGTCCTCGTCCAGCGGGCAAGAGGGCGTCGATGGCCGAGAGCAGGTCATGGTCGCTCCCGGCCCCGGTCTCGATGATGGCCACCCCGGCGGTGGCATGAGGCACGAACACCGACAACAGCCCGTCACTGCGACCGGAAGCGAATCGCGATACCTCCGCCGTGATGTCGGAGACCGCCGGTCGTTCACCTGTCGTCACCCAGAACTCGATCGTCTCCATGGTCTCATTCTGCGCAATTCGCAGCCTCAAGTAGCCAATCGACCACCTGGGCGTCGATTTCGGCCACATCCCGAATCTCCAGATGATGCATCCAATGCTTGGGGTACGGGTGGACGACCTCCTTCCATCGCGGCGAGGCATCCTGTCGACCGAGTGCAATGGAGAGGACGACGTCGACGTCCGGCTTGGTCAGGTACTTGCCCGGTGGCCAGAGGTAGGCGAAACCCCGCCTCCGGCGGAAGGCCACCTGGCTCCTGGTGATGCGGATCTCGACGTCATCGAACCCGTCGAGACACGATCTGACCCGCTCGAAGACCTCGATCCCCAGCGGGTAATCGACAAACAAGTCGGAAGGCACCACTGAGGCGAATCCTTGCAGGTCTCCACTGGCACACTCCGACCATGCGAATCCGACAGGAGCGCCCCGGCGACGAGGCGGGGATATCGGCGGTGCATGCCGCGGCGTTCCGCTTCTTCGAAGACCCCGATGCCGTGCCAGTCGAAGTCCTGCTCATCGAAGAGCTCCGGGCGTCCGGGGCATGGTTGCACCGCCTGTCAATCGTGGCAGAAGCCGACGGGCGGATCGTGGGCCACGTGATGTGCACCCGCGCCCACATAGAGGAGGTGCCGGTCCTTGGCTTGGGCCCGATTGGCGTCGAGCCTTCGATGCAGGACCGAGGAATCGGCAGGTCGTTGATGGAGGCGGTCATCGCCGAGGCCGATGCCATGCGAGAGCCACTGATCGGGCTGCTGGGCTCACGCTCGTACTACAGCAAGTTCGGCTTCGTCCCGGCTGCCGATCTTGGCATCAC
>JBFYOJ010000266.1:0-10253 GCA_041303885.1 Acidimicrobiia bacterium
CGGCATGACGCTTCAAACCGCGTTGTTCGAAGTATCCCTGATCGACATCGCGATAGGTCACCGAGCCGACCTTGCGTTCGGTCGACATTGACTTACCTCCCTTGGTGAGTTGGCGCCGAGACTAGGAACGCGGCCACCCTCGATGCCGTCCGCATCGCTTCCTTTTTTGGGACGTTTCACGGCGGCAGCGGGTCCTCGCGAATGCCTACTCTCCGCACAGAGCGAGCCCGAGGAGAGCATCGAATGGCTTTGCGAGGCATGATCAGCATCGAGGAGTTGGAGTCGGCCGTGGCATCCCACGAGATCGACACAGTGGTGACCGCGTTCACAGATCACTACGGCCGCGTGCACGGGAAGAGGTTCGACGCCCATCACTTCGTCGAGGAGATCGCAAAGCACGGCACCCATGGATGTGACTATCTCCTCACGGTTGACATGGAGATGGAGCCGGTCCCCGGGTACACCTACGCCAACTGGGAGCTCGGCTACGGGGACTTCCACATGGTCCCCGACATGGCCACGCTCCGTCTCGCCACCTGGCTCGACCGGACGGCTTTCGTCCTATGCGATCTCGAGGACGAGAAGGCGCATGACCTGGTGACGGTGGCTCCCCGCACGATCCTGAGACGCCAGCTCGAACAAGCCGCCGAGTCCGGGTACACCGCCATGGGCGCCTCAGAGCTGGAGTACTTCCTCTTCGAGGACTCCTACCGGGATGCGGCGGAGCGCAACTATCAGGGGATGCGGCCTTCGGGCTGGTACATCGAGGACTACCACCTGCTCCAGGGGACCAGGGAGGAGTTCTACAACGGCCAGGTGAGACGTCATCTCAGCGCCTCGGGGATCCCCGTGGAGAACTCGAAAGGTGAGTGGGGCCGGGGCCAGCATGAGATGAACATCCGATACGCGGAGCTTCTCCAGATGGCCGATCGCCACACCATCATGAAGCAGGCGATGAAGGAGATCGCCGAGAACGCCGGAGTGTCGATCACCTTCATGGCCAAGCCGGACATGGCCGAAGCGGGTTCCTCATGTCACCTCCACGTCAGCCTCTGGTCCGGCGATGAGAACGCCTTCCCCGGCGACCACGTGTTCGGTCCGGTACACGGCTCGGACACTTTCCGCTATTTCCTCGGCGGGTGGATGGCACATGTGCCCGAGCTGATGGTGTTCTTTGCCCCGACCATCAACTCCTACAAGCGGTACCAGGACGGGTCGTGGGCGCCGACGAGGTTGGGCTGGAGCTACGACAATCGGACGGCAGGCTTCCGCGTCGTCGGCCACGGTCACAGCCTCCGAATCGAGTGCCGGATCCCCGGGGCCGACGCCAACCCGTATCTCGCATATTCCGCGGTGATCGCCGCGGGGCTCGACGGGATCGCCAATAAGATCGAGCCACCGGAGATATTCGAGGGCGACGTCTATCAGGCCCAGGAGCTCCCCCGGGTGCCTCGCACCCTTCGCGATGCCACCGAGTTGTTCGCCTCGTCCGAGTTCGTCAAGCAAGCTTTCGGATCAGAGGTGCAGGAGCACTACTCCCACTTCTACCGGGTGGAGCAGACCGCATTCGACAACTCGGTCACCGACTGGGAGCGCTGGCGCTACTTCGAGCGGATATGAGCGGCCGCCTGCAGGGCAAAGTGGCCCTGATCACCGGTGCGGGCTCCGGGATCGGCCGGGAGAGCACCCTCCTCTTCTCGGCCGAGGGGGCGTCGGTTCTTGCCGTCGATGTGAACGACGACGCAGCCGGAGAAACGGCCGAGATGGTTCGGTCCTCCGGCGGGGACGCAACACCGTATCGGGCGGACGTCTCTTCGGCTGCGGACAGCGAGGCGATGGTTGCCGCAGCCGAGGACGCCTACGGCCGGCTGGATGTCATGTTCAACAACGCCGGAATCATGCACTCGGCCGACGACGACGCAGTCTCCACCGAGGAGAAGATCTGGGACCTGACGATGGACATCAATGCCAAAGGGGTCTTCTTGGGGTGCAAGTACGGGGTCCCCGCACTACGCCGGGCGGGCGGCGGGTCGATCATCAACACGGCCTCGTTCGTCGCCCTGCTCGGTGCGGCGACTCCGCAGGTGGCGTACACCGCCTCGAAGGGTGCGGTGCTGGCCATGACCCGGGAATTGGCGGTGGTCCATGCCCGGGAGAACATACGGGTGAACGCCCTGTGCCCGGGCCCCCTACGCACCGAGTTGCTGATGAAGTTCCTCGACACCGATGAGAAGAAGCAGCGCAGACTGGTCCACATCCCGATGGGCCGCTTTGGGGAGGCGGCGGAGATGGCGAAGGCCGCTCTGTGGCTGGCAAGTGACGATTCGTCGTTTGTGACCGGCACCGAGTTCGTGGTGGACGGTGGGATCACCGCGGCTTACGTGACTCCGGAGTGAGCGAGCACCACTCGATCATCGACGGGGTTGCTCACCCCGGGTCAGCGGGTGAGACCTCGGTGGTCAACCCGGCGAATGGGGACATGGTCGGCACAGTCAGCCGGGCCGGCCCCGACGACGTGAGCCGCGCAGTAAAGGTGGCCCGCGACCGCTACGAGGAGGGTGTCTGGCGAAAGACTCCGGTTCGCCGGCGTCGTGATGTCCTCCGGGGCATCGCCGATCTCGTCCGGCGCGATCAGGAACGTCTTGCCATGCTCGAGTCGGCCAACGCGGGTAAGCCGATCGCCGCTGCGCGCGGCGAGATCGGGGCCGTCGCCACCACCTTCGACTTCTATGCAGGGGCAGTCGACAAATTTCACGGTCAGACCATCCCGGGCAACGCAAATGGAACGCTGCTCACGTTTCGAGAGCCGATCGGGGTGTGCGCCGCCATCACCCCGTGGAACTTCCCGATGCTCATCCTGAGCTGGAAGGCGGCGCCGGCGCTGGCAATGGGCAACTCCCTGGTGGTCAAGCCTGCCGAAGTGACACCTCTCACCGCCCTCTCTCTCGCCGAGCTCGCTTTGGAAGCGGGCCTCCCTGGGGGTGTCTTCAACGTGGTGACCGGAAGGGGGTCCGAGGCCGGTGAAGCCCTGGTCCGTCATCCGGATGTCGACAAGATCTCCTTCACGGGGTCCACCGAGGTGGGCACTGGTGTCATGGCGGCTGCGGCCGCCGGGATCAAGCGGGTCTCACTCGAGCTGGGCGGGAAGTCGGCCAATGTCGTGTTCGCCGATGCAGACCTCGACGCCTGCATCGAGTCGTCGATCTTCGCCGTCTACGACAACGCAGGACAGGACTGTTGCGCCCGAAGCCGGATCCTGGTGGAGAAGGACATCTGCGAGGAGTTCGGCAATCGTTTCATCGAGCGGGCGCGATCCCTGGTGGTCGGCGATACGGCAGACGAGGCCACGGAGATGGGCCCGCTGATCACACCGGCACAGAGAGATAGCGTCGAGGAGTACATCCGGATCGGTGAGATGGAGGGGGCGAACCTGGTCTGTGGCGGAGAGCGGGTGGGCAGCAGTGGCAACTACTTGTCGCCGACGGTCTTCACCGAGGCCCGCTCGGACATGCGAATCGTGCGGGACGAGATTTTCGGCCCTGTGGCTGCAATCACTCCCTTCGAGGGGGAGGAGGAGGCAATCCGGCTGGCCAACGACTCCGTTTACGGGCTCTCCGGCTCGATATGGACCCGGGACATCGGCCGGGCGCTCCGGGTGGCCCGCGCTATTCGCACCGGCATGCTCTCCATCAACTCGTCATCCAGTGTCCACATCGAAGCGCCGTTCGGGGGGGTCAAAGCCTCCGGGATCGGGCGGGAGCAGGGGATGGCGGCCCTGGAGCACTACACGGAGTACAAGTCTGTGTTCGTGGCTGACGACTGACTATCAAAGCCGGCTTCTCGCGCAAGAATGAGGTCGATGAGACTCGGTCTCCTCGTTTGTGACCATGTCCGGCCCGAGTTCCTCCACGTTTCGGGAGATTACGAGGACATGTTTCGCCGGCTGTTCGCGAGTCACGATGAAGTCGAGGTGGTTGGCTACGACGTCATCGGCGGTGAGCTCCCGGCCGACACTTCCGGGTGTGATGCCTGGATCACAACGGGCTCGAGGTATTCGGTCAATGACGAAGAGCCTTGGATCAGGGACCTGGAGCAATTCGTTCGCCAGGTTGCCGACAGCGCAGCGCCGTTCATCGGGATCTGCTTCGGCCACCAACTCATCGCCAAGGCGCTGGGCGGCTCGGTGGTCCGGTCAGATCGGGGATGGGGTGTCGGCCTGAAAGAGGTCGACGTGCGCGGTGATCTCGGACTCGGTGATTCGTACCGGGTGCTGACCAGTCACCAGGATCAGATCGACGCACTCCCCCCCGGTGGCGAGATTCTCGGTTGGAACGAGCACTGCCCGGTGGCGATGCTCGGCGTCGGCGACAACATGGTCGGGATCCAGGGTCACCCGGAGTTCGATCCCGACTACTCGGAGGCTCTCATGGAGTCACGCCGGGGGAACCTCATCCCGGAAGAGACCGTCGACGCCGGCCTCGCCTCGCTCGGTGAGTCCCCGGACTCCGCACGTCTTGCCGACTGGATCATCGATTTCGTCGAGCGTGCGGGCAGGTCTCAGCCCAGATAGCGGTCGATGAGGCCGTGGATCCCGGGCCAGCCATGGCTCTGGCACAACGCACGGGCTTGCGACAGATAGTCGTCCCGCTTCGGCGGCGCAACGAACCGCGCCGCCGCCGCCGAGAAGAGGACGACATCTGTGACGACGCCGATTTGCTCGCGTTTGGCGATGAGCGAATCGAGCTCACCCGGGTCGATCGGGCCGTCCCCGCCTTCGGCCAGTGACCGGGCGAATGCCAACTCATCGGAGTACCTCGGATGGAACTTCTCGAAGAGGCCGGCCATGACCTTGCACCGCGCCGGGTCACCGAGCAGACCGGTGATGAACAGGGCGAGACTGGTGATCTCGGCAACTTCGTTCCACGGCCGGTCGAAGAGCTCGACTATTCGGCTGAAGGCGTCCTCCAGGCGGCCATGGGCGACTGCGACGTGTAAGTCCACGTCCTCGGCGCTGGCTCGAACCTGCGGGTCATCGACCTGTGGTTCGAGTTGCCCGATCTCGGCGTAGAGCAGGTCGACCTTCTCGAGATCGCCCCGCCACATGGCCATCAGCAACTCGAGCGCCGCGATCCATACCCGGATCGGCGGCGGTGGG
Source organism: Acidimicrobiia bacterium (assembly GCA_041303885.1). Taxonomy (GTDB): domain Bacteria; phylum Actinomycetota; class Acidimicrobiia; order Spongiisociales; family ZC4RG35; genus JARDZU01. The sequence goes on from JBFYOJ010000266.1 coordinate 5,156, forward strand.
TCGGCGATGATCGGATTGGCGAGCAACTCCTCGGCTCCGGCAAAGTCGCCCTTGGTGGCCAGATTCAACGCCATCTGCCCACTCGAGAAGAGCAAGACCGAGCGATCGCCGAGACGCTGCGCGGTGCGGAACGCCTCTTCCCCCAGGTTGAAACTGGCCTCCGGGTCGATGCCGACGAGGATGTAGGCCAGGTTGTTCTGGGCCCGGGTAAGCGCACCGCCGAGTCTGTGGTGATCGGCCAACGCGATAGCGCCTTCGAGGATGATGCGGGCCTCGGTGAGCCGTCCCACCTGGCCCAGCGCGGTGCCCTTGGTGATGAGTGCGTCGATCGTCTCAGGCACCAACCCGAGTTTCTCCACGGCCGACAGTGCCCTGTCTACAGCGGTGAGGACGTCAGGGCTCCACGACAACAAGAGGGCCCTCGGGTAGAGAGCCGCCGCACGTGCCAGTTCGAGGTCGGTCTCGAGATCTTCCTGGCTGTCCAACAGCGGTCGGAGCAGTTCCACTGCACGATCGGACTGGTTGTTCTCGGTCATGGCAAGGGCGAGAGCTCGGGTCGTGCGGGTCAAGGCAGCCACGTCTTCGTTCCGTCGATGGTGGTCCATGGCGAGAGTCGCATAACGCTCGGCGTTCCCGGTGTCGGCGAGCCGGCTCGAGGCGAAGATCATCATCTCCCAGAAGGGGGCTCGCTCTTCGTCGCTGTCGGCAATGCCCAGGGCGGTTTCGGAGATCGCCATGACCTGCTGATGTGATTTGAGGTCGGCAGCGCGCGAAGCCGCCTGCGCCATGGACGACAGGGCCCGACTTCTGATCAGCTCTCGCTGATCACCTGGCGTCGAGGCCTCGAGCGCCTGGAGGTAGTGGTCGGCGACGATGGCGGCCAGCTCCGGGTCCTCGTGGCCTTCGAGATGCTCGGCCACGGCGAGATGACGGGAGCGGCGGCTCTCCCTGCTCAGCCGTCCCAGGGCTACATCACGGATGAGACCCTGGAGAAAACGGTATTGACCGAGACCAGGGGAGCGCGGGTCCCGAACCGGCTCGATCAACTCCCGTCTCGTCAGCGATTGGAGAACGCCCTCCAGCTGGGCGTTGGCCTTTCCCGTGAGGGCGGCCAGCCCGGCGACGTTGAACATCTGTCCGAGCACGGCAGCGTCCTGGATCAATGCTCTCTCATCGGCATCGAGACGATCGAGCCGGGCGCCGATCACCGCCTGCAGAGACTCGGGCACGACCATCTGGCTCAGATCGCCGACCACCCGGTAATCGCCTGCTTCTCCCGCAAGCTCGCCCTGGGCGAGCAGGTTCCGGAGGAGCTCGACCGCGTATAGCGGGATCCCTGCTGCTCGCAGGACGATGGCAGAGGCCACATGGTCCGGCAGCCCGGGAACCGCCCCCTTGACGAGGTCGGTCATCTCCGCATCGCCGAGCGGGCCGAGGTTCACCGAGATGACACCGGGCCGCCCTGCCCCCCACGAGGGCCGTTTCTCGAGCAAATCGGGTCGGGCCATGGTGATGACGAGGATCGGCCGACCGCGCCACCAGTCGGTCAACGCCTCGACGAAGTCGATCATCTCGGTGTCGGCCCAATGCAGGTCTTCGAAGACGAGGACCGTCGTTCCCTGCTCCGAGATCGCCTCGAAGAAGGCGCGAATCGCGGCGTCCAGCTCGGATCGGTCTCCTGGCGCCTCGCCCTCCCCGAGGACCGCAGCCAGCCTCGGTCGCATCCAGTCGCGATCCGATGGGTCGGCGACGTAGGTGACGAGCGCATCATCCAGTTGGGCGAAGACCGTCTCGGTCGAGTCGCCGTCCCTGATTCCTGCCCGTGCCTTGATCATCTCCGCAATCGCCCAGAAGGTGACACCGTCGCCGTACGAAGGGGACCGGCCCTCGTGCCAGTAGACGTCACCGACCAGCCCGTCGATGTACTTCAGGAATTCCCAGACCAGGCGTGACTTGCCGATCCCCGCCTCACCGACCAGAGAGACCAGTCTCGTCCGGGACTCCTTCCCGACCGTGTCCAGGAGGTCCTTGAGCAGGCGCAACTCTTGCCCGCGGCCGACGAATGGTGGTTCGAGCGACTCGGCGCGGCCACGTCCGCCCCGCTCGGACACCACCCGAGTGGCCCGCCATGCCGGGACAGGGAGGCTCTTGCCTTTGAGCAACTGTGGCCCGACCGGCTCGAAGGCGACCGACTGGATGGCCGCCTGATGGGTTCCTTCGCCTACGAGGACCGTGCCAGGCTCCGCGACAGACTCGAGTCGTGCAGCGGTGTTGACCAGGTCGCCGGTCACAAATCCCATGTGGTCGTCGCTGGGACCGACCGCAGCCTCACCGGTGTGGATGCCGACTCTCAGCGAGAGATCGGGGGCCCCGACATCCGCCGACAGCTTGGCGACCACATCGACGAGCTCGAAACCGGCCCGAACCGCGCGTTCGGCGTCGTCTTCGTTTCCTATCTCAGCTCCCCAAACTGCCATGACCGCATCGCCGATGAACTTCTCGACGATGCCGCCGAAGAGCTGGATGACCCTTCGGCTCTGTTCGTAATATCTGGCTTGGAAGTCCCTGACCTCCTCGGGGTCGCGCCCGTCGGAGAAGGTCGTGTACCCGACGAGGTCGGCGAAGAGAACCGTCACCAGTCGACGTTCGGATGTGGTCGCGAGCGAGGGCTCTTGTCGATGGTCGGAGAGTGAGGTCCCACATTGACCGCAGAATTTGGTGCCAGGCTCGTTGGTTGCCGAGCAAGAGGGGCAGACAAGCGCCAGCGGGCTCCCACAGTTGCCGCAGAACCTGTTGCCTTGTGGGTTTTCGGCAAGACAGCTGCTGCAGGTCACAGACGTTGAGGCTACCGCGCGGTCCGGGCGCGCCGAACACGCAGTCGATAAGATCCGATGATTGTTCACCGATTCGGAGGAGACGTCTTGGCCACCAAGCAGGAGAAGCTCGACCTACTGGCCGCCGTCCCGCTCTTCAGCGAGGCGAGCAAGAAGGATCTGGAGCGGATCCTCAGCACGACCAAGGAAACCACTCACACCGAGGGTGAGTCGATCGTCACCGAGGGGCGTGGCGGCGTCGGCTTTCACCTGATCACCGACGGGAAGGCGAAGGTCGTCCGGGGTGGCCGGACCGTGGCCACGCTCGGCCCGGGCGAGTTCTTCGGGGAGATGGCCCTCGTGGACGACGCTCCGAGGTCGGCGTCGGTCATCGCCGACACCGATCTGGCCACGCTGGTCATCTCCAAGTGGGAGTTCCGACCCCTGGTTCGCTCCAATCCCGAGCTCGCCTGGAAGCTGATCGAGCACCTGGTCGCCCGGGTCCGTGAGGAGCAATCCGGGCGCGACGCGCTGATCTGCTAATCCTCCTCGCCCTCGGCCTCGGAGTCGGTTTCCACCTTCAGCTCGCCATCGGACCAGCGGGCCTTGACCTCGAACTTGGCGGACTCGCTCTGGAACTCGACTTCAACCTCGGGAGGCCCGCTCTTCTTGATCTCCGCGGCGAAACCGGCAGCGGGTGTGGCCGTGCTCAGCACTACCTCACCGTTCCGGTAGCTCACCACCACGACGCCACCACCCGTTGAGACCGTCTTTGACTTCCATGTCTCTGCGACCGTGGTCGAAGTGGCCGTAGTGGAGGTAGATGAGGAGGTTCCGGACGGTTTGGTGCCGGTGGTCGATGACGAGGCTGCCTGGCTCGAAGGGGTGGAAGAGCCGGTCGAACTCGTCACGCTGGGTCTCTCCTGGCTGGTCGTCGAGCTGGAGGCAACGGTGAGAGGGGCTTCGACCTTGAGCGCCGCCACCGGGCGGTCGCTCACGTGCTCGTCGGCAGCGCTGACTATCTGCCAGGTCAGGGTGGTCGCCAGGACGGTGACCAGCACCCAGGCTCCGATCAAGCTCCATTTGGGCATGACCACATTGTCCCAGGAACCGGAACCACACCCATCATGCGTTGCTCAAGAATTCCTCAAGGTTGGAAGCCGGGAGGCGAACCAGGGATAACCTGCCGACGATGGCCCGGATCGTTCTGATCGAAGACGACGTCGACATACGCCGCCTGGTCGCCGATGCGCTTGCCGACCGTGGGCACGATGTCGAGAGCGCAGCGACGGCGCTGGACGGTCTCCAGTTGGCGGTCAAAGGTGACCCCGACCTCGTCATCATGGATCTCGGGCTGCCCGATCTCGACGGGACAGAGCTATTGCGGATGATTCGGGCAGTGAGCCAGGTGCCGATCGTCGTGGTGACGGCTCGTGGCGCCGATGAGGTCGTGGTGAAGACTCTCGATGCCGGGGCAGACGACTATCTGGTCAAGCCCTTCTCCGTCGCCCAGCTCGAGGCGAGGGTGAGGGCGATTCTCCGTCGGGGGTCTCCGTCAGACGGAGGCGACCAAATCCGCGTCGGCGATCTCGTCATCGATCCTGCTGCCCGGGAGGCGACCCTGGGCCGGGAGGCGCTGGATCTGAGCCCAAAGGAGTTCGACCTCCTCCGGGTCCTTGCCGAACGCGCCGGCGAGGTAGTCAGCAAGCGTGCCCTCATGGCCGAGGTCTGGCGCGAGCCCTACGGTGGCTCCGACCGTACCGTCGACGTCCACCTCTCCTGGCTGAGGAGCAAACTCGGTGAGACGGCGCAGGAGCCAAACTATCTTCGGACCGTCCACGGAGTTGGGGTCAAGCTCGTCGACCCGGCCGGGTGAGACGCCGGCTCGCGGTCCTTAGTCTTGCCACCACCACCCTGGTGGTCATCTCCTTCCTCGTCCCGCTCGGATTGCTGGTCCAACGCCAGGCGGCGGATCGGGCGAGATTGGAGGCGGAGCGAACAGCTCAGGCCACTGCCTCCCTTCTCGCTCTCGCCGCCTCTCTGGAACAGACGGTCGAGGCGATCGAGTCGGCCCTCGGCCCGCTCGATCCAGGGACGATCGTGGTCTTGTCGGACGGCACGATGTTCGGCGAGCCGGCGGAGGGCCAGGGAACGCTGGTCGAAGGCTCGCTCTCTCAACAGGCAACCATCGCGGATCTGGTCACGGGAGGATGGGAGCTCGCCCTGCCGGTGGTCGGCCGGGAGGGCGTCGCCGTGGTCGACGTCTTCGTGACCGAGGCCGAGCT